>JBBRPK010000025.1:0-53060 GCA_038228235.1 Verrucomicrobiota bacterium | reverse complement strand
GGCGCGATGGTAGGCTTGAAAGGTCAGGCCGTAATGCCGCTGGAACTGGCGGCGCGCGGTCGAGGGATCAATCGCCAGCGCGGAAAGTTCCTTGTCGGTGAGGCGGCCATCCGGCGCCTTTTCCACTTCCGCGCGCAAACGCTCGATTAACTCAGGCGGGCGTTGATCGCTATCCATCGGGTGGCAGCGCAGGCAGGGGCGGTAGCCGCCGAGCAGCGCTTCGTTGGGCGAGGCAAAAAACTTCACGTTTTCACCAGTCGGTTTTTTCGCCCCGCAGCCAGGGCGCGATACATCGTCTCCTGAGGCGGAAGAAGTTCCATTGTTCTCATTTCCATGAAAGGAGATTACCCCGTTTTCCACCGCCGCGCATCGACGGAATTCAGGCGGCGAATTCGGTGGGCGCACCCTGACACCACCACCCCTCGAGGAATAGGACTGCCTGCAGCAGCAGGCTTGCAAAGCTCCGGATCGCCGTTATTGCCATGCGCCCAAAAGCGTTTGCCGACGATCGCCAAATTAAAACCGTTTCCGTGTGACAGCGACAGGAGGCGAAAGGGTGATTGTTCTTGGAGTTACGCGCTTGTTCCGAGGCTGGCAGCCGGTTAACAAACTATGCTCAGAGTTTTTCAACGGGCTGTTGGGGGTTATACCCCATTTACGAGGGCGATGGGATTGTTAAAGTCGGTTCCTTAGAAAAATCTTAGCCTGCGAGGGCGAAAATCCAAAAGAGAAAAAATGAAAATGGAGCGATTAACCTTGTTGAACCTTCTCCTGGCCAGTTGCACTGTGGGTCCTGTGCTCTCAGACGAAAGTGTCGATAGCCACGTAGCGGGCGGCAAATCAAAGCCTTTGATTTCAGCAGAGAAACTCGAGCAAGCGGTCAAGACCGATCCAATTGTCCAGAATGCTGCCCAAATGGTCTTGCAAGGGCGGCAGATTTTCCGCTTCGATACCTTCGGGGATGAGGCGTTTTGGGGTGATACATTGCACTTGCAGCAGGCGCTGGCGACGCTCAGCCCGAAGCAGGTGTTGCAGTTAGGATTAAAAGTCGATCTGCAGGCGCTGCCGCAAAGCCTCGGAGACAAGATCAAGCATGGGAAGGCGAACCTCGATAATCCTGATCTGACCTTGGAGTTGTTGAAGGCAAAGGCAGTCCTCGGGGTGGTCGGGTTCTTTGACGAGCATCACGGCCTGCGTTCCGTCGGACTCACCTGCGCGATCTGTCACTCTACAGTGAACGACTCCCTCGCTCCTGGGATTGGCGAGCGGTTGGACGGTTGGGCAAATCGTGACCTCAACTCGGGTGCCATCATTGCCTCAGCTCCGAATTTGCAGCCGATCATCGACCTTTTGAAAATTGTTCATCCGGCTATCGACGATCCCCAAGTACGCGCGGTGCTCAACACATGGGGTCCAGGCAAATTCGATGCCGAATTGTTACTTGACGGCAAAGCCTTTCAGCCGGATGGCCGTTCCGCCGCCACCCTCATTCCGAATGCCTTTGATTTGGGCGGCTACAATTTGCACACCTGGACCGGCGGTTGGGGAACCGTGACCTATTGGAACGCCTTTGTGGCAAACCTTGAACTGCGCGGGATCGGTAACTTCTTTGATGAACGATTGGATAATGCCGCTCAATTTCCCATAGCAGCGGCCGCGCGGTTTGGGCACATCTCGATTGATCCCGACCACGACCAAATAACCTCCAAGCTGCCGGCCTTGGCTTATTACCAACTTTCACTGCCTGCTCCCAAACCTCGCGCCAGCTTGGACTTCGACGCGACGGCCGCCCATCGAGGCGACGCGCTTTTTAGCGGAAAAGCCAATTGCACTAGTTGCCATCACGAACCGCTCTGGACCGAGCCGGGGTGGAACACTCATAAACCAGCCGAACTGAAAATCGACAGCTTCCAAGCCGACCGTTCGCCGGACCATAGTTATAAAACGATGAATCTGGCAGCTTTGTTTGTACGCGAGCGCGGCCTCTTCATGAAGCCCGAAAACAAAGGCCGCTTTTATCACGATGGCCGCTTTCCTGCCCTGCTCGATGTGGTGGACAGCTACAATACCCGTTTTGGCTTGGGATTAACCGGGGCAGAGGAGTTGGATTTGGTCGAGTACCTGAAATCGCTCTGAGAATTCAGGGTCGTTCGACTACCGAATGTCACAAAGATGTGGCGACTCGCCGAGGATTGCCCGTCCCGATTGGCGAAACAACAGCGCCAGTTCGACGTCATCGCGCTGGACCCGCCCACCTTTTCGCGATCCAAAGAGCACGGGGCCTGAGTAAAGGTGGTGGAGCCATGGGGAGTCGAACCCCAGACCTTCTCATTGCGAACGAGACGCTCTACCAACTGAGCTATGACCCCATCCAGTTCATCACCAACAACTTGCAAACAAAGTGGTCGCAATGCCACTTTATCCTTCTAACCTTCCTCCTAACCCGCAGACTCGCGTCGTGAAAAACCAGCACTACAGCTAGGCGCCTACCAACGAGTTGCCAACACCTCTACCGATACTCGGCAACCAAGGAATATTATGCAGTCTTTAAGCACAACGGCAAGACAAAATGGATCTCGCTGAAGACGGCAGACCGGGACCTCGCCGGCAGGAAGCTTAAAGAGGAGATCGCCAAATTCAGGCGAACCGATCCGAAAGCGAGCACCATGAGCCTTGAGGCGCTTCTCACCCTTTTCGAGCAATCGATCCAGGGCCTCGCAACGCGCACTCAGAAAACACGCAACCCAATCCTCAAGATCTTCAAGAAGAGCCGGAAGCCTGGGCCCCAGATGCAGGTCGGGGCAGTCACACGACCGCGCAACTGCAGATTTGGCTCCGGTGAAGTCGCCCCCTCGACGCCGAGCGATGGCAGTGGCGATTGATCGAAAGACTGTAGTCCGCGTGCCCCCACGCGGCGTCCCCCCTCTCCCTCTTTCAGCCTTCAGGTTTCAGCCTTCAGCCTTTCCTTGGTCTGTGGTTTCTTGTTCCGGAACAAGCAATCGCTTGGAGGCCAAGGGCTATCTAAAGCCGTTCTTTCCATGGATTAAATGTCCTCCCTCCCAGCTTCGCAAAATCCTTAGTGTTGCGCGTGGCCACGGTCCAGCTATGCGCGGCGGCTGTGGCTGCCATCACGGTATCACGCACGGCCAGGTGAAGTCCCCGGGAGAGGCCAGTGCTAGTCAAGCGCCCCCATTCCAGTGCTTCATCTTCGCCAAAGGGGGCGATGGTCAGGCTGAGCACCTCCGCCAGGAAAACCTTCAGCGCGGCCGTGGGATTATTCTCCACGCCCTGGGCGATCTCCGCCAGAGCCATCGCGCTGACCCTGACGTTCTCGGCGGGCAGACGCCGCAGGAAATCTTCGACGCCCGGATTGGGGCTCGGCTTGGTGCGCTCGCTGAGCACGTTGGTATCCAGCAGATAGATCACAAGTCAACGAGCTTCACCTTGTCCGGCGCTTCTGGAATAGTAATCTCTAAACCCTGGGTTTTGGCCAGGGCATCCCAGGCCGATTTGCCCCTGGCAGAGGTCCGCTTGACCTTTTCCTCGACGGCTTCTCGGATGAAGTCGCTACGATTGCTGGTCAAACCGTCGATTCGGACCAGCAAGGCCGGGCTGAGCTTAAACGTGACAATTTTTGTCATACCGCAATAATACCATGCTTCCACGCCTTGGCAAGGCTGGCAACCCAGGCCCAGAGAGTCGAACTGCATCGGCTAAACGGTTGGTCACCGATGGCGCTCCCCGCATCCTTCTGCACTCGCACCGGCGGCTCATCGCCCCCGAGGAGAGGCAGGAACTGAGCTATGACCCCACACCGGTCGGGAGGGAAAATCGCCTGGCCACCCCGAACTTGCAAGCTTGAAGCGCACGGTACTCGCAGCAGACGAGACTTCACTTCCTGCGACGACCGTATATAGTCGCCAAGAAGGCCGAACGGGCCCAAATAATACTCGCGCCAGCCAACGAAACATGCGATCAACTTGAACTTGGAGTCTTACAATTAATGTCAGGGAACGCTTCATGGCTGACGGCAGCGCCCAGCCTATGGGCTTTGCTTCTGGCGATCGTGCCGTGTGAGCACGTTGCGGCCGCACCGCGCGAAGCCAGGGAACTGAGGCTGGGTTATTTTCCGAACATCACCCACGGGCAGGCTCTTTACGCCCGGGCAACCGGAGAGTTCGAGCAGAAAATTGGTGTGAGGATCAGGTGGACGCCTTTCAACGCCGGTCCCACGGCCATCGAATCGCTTTTTGCCAATGCCGTGGACGCGACATTCGTGGGTCCCAGTCCGGCGATCAACGGCCATATCAAATCCCGGGGCGACAAATTCGTCATCGTGGCCGGCAGCGCCAGCGGTGGCACTGGGTTGGTGGTGCGCAAGGAATCGGGAATCCACAGCGAGAAGGATTTTGCGGGCAAAACGATCGCGACGCCGCAGTTGGGCAATACCCAGGATGTTGCAGCGCGAGTCTGGTTGAGAGAGAAGGGTTATCGGCTGCGCGAGCAGGGCGGAAACGTGTCGCTGGTGACGTTGTCCAATCCCGACCAGCTCACCCTGTTTAAGAAGAAGCAGATTGACGGCGCGTGGACGGTGGAACCGTGGCTGGCTCGGCTCGAGGTGGAAGGTGGCGGGACCCTCTTTTTGGACGAAAAATCGCTCTGGCCTGGGGGAAAGTATGTGACGACGCACCTGGTGGTGAGCCGGACGTTTCTCGCCGACAACCAGGAGACGGTGAGGAAATTGATCGCCGCGCTGGTCGAAGTTACGGAGCACATCAACTCGGACAAAACCTCCGCAGCCGCCGTTTTGAACGAGCAACTCAAAAAGGAAACGGGGAAGGCTCTCGAGGGCGAGGTAATTCAAAAGGCCATGGCCCGGGTCGATTTCACCTGGGACCCTTTATGCGCGTCGTTGAAGCGATCAGCCGAAGCGTCCCATCGCATCGGTTTTATCCGGAAGGAGCCCTCCCTCAGCGGTATTTATGCCCTCAGCCTTCTCAAAGAGGTATTGAAGGAAAAGCATTTACCGGAAGTCGAAGGCCCGACACCTTAGAGGTTCATGCAGAACTCCGATTCCAATCCGCCAGCGCCGGCCGTCGTTGTGCCACCGGTCAAACTGAAATTGACCAATGTCTCGAAGACTTATTCGGACGGGACGCAAGCTGTGGCCGCGTTGGAGCCGGTAAATTTCGAGGTTCGGGAGGGTGAATTTGTAGTTTTCTTTGGCCCGTCGGGCTGCGGCAAATCTACTCTGCTCAACATCATCGCCGGGTTTGAGGACGTCACCGGAGGAGAAATCACCCTGGACGGAACGCCGGTGGATGGGCCGCATCACGATCGACTGATGATGTTCCAGGAGCACGGCCTGTTTCCGTGGCTGAATGTGATCCAGAACGTCATGTACGGCCTGAAACGGCAGTTCAGGTTCAAGGCTCGAGCCCGTCGAGCGCACGCCCTTCAGTTCCTCCAAATGGTCCATCTCGGAGAGTTCGAAAAGGCGCGGATTCACGAATTATCTGGCGGGATGAAGCAACGCGTCGCGCTGGCACGAGCTCTGGCGCCCGATCCGAAAATTCTGCTGGTAGATGAGCCGTTTGGCGCCTTGGACGCAATGACCCGCGGCAAGCTCTACGGGGACCTCCAGGAGATTCACCAGCGCACCAAAAAAACAATCATTCTAGTGACGCACGACGCGCGCGAGGCGGCGTGTCTGGGCGATCGCGTGCTGGTATTTTCCGGCCGGCCCGGACGAATCAAAGCGGACATCACCATTAGCCTTCCACGCCCGCGCGACATCAACGCTCCGGTCGTGGCGGAGTGTGCTGAAAGCATTATGGCTCAATTGGAGACCACCGAGTGAGAGTTCCACAGCATCGCATTAAATATTACGTGCTGGGGTTTTACATCCTCATCCTGTCGAGTTGGCAAGCCCTCTTCTCGGCCCAGATCATTCCTGATTTCCTGTTTCCATCTCCCCTGCAAGTCGCTCGGCGCCTTTGGGAACTGGCGACTGATAATTTTCTGTGGCCCAGTGTCAAAGCTACCTTTCAAAGAATGGGCATCGGCTTCTCCATCGCGGCGTCCATCGGCTTGCTCCTCGGCGTCGTCATGGGCATGAGCCGGGTCGTGAACAGTTGTCTCCGGTCGCTTTTCCTGGGATTGCAGACACTGCCGACCGCGGCCTGGGTGCCGGTCTCGCTGCTGATTTTCGGCCTCAGTGACCGTGGGATATATTTCGTGATCATCATGAGCTCGGCACCCGCGGTGGCCCTGGCGGCCTCGGATGGCATCCAGCACATTCCCCTGATTTACCTGAGGGTTGCGCGCACTTTGGGCACACCTGCCTATGCGATGCCGGTGCGGGTCATCCTGCCCGCTTCGTTGCCGAGCATCGTTACGGGATTAAAGCTGGGTTGGACGCTGGCCTGGCATGGGGGCGTGTCTGCGGAACTCATCAAATCGAGCATTGGCCTGGGCTTCCTGCTGCAAATGGGACGGGAACTGAACGACGCCGCGCAAGTCATTGGAATCATGGTGCTGACTATCCTTTTTGGCCTGTTGCTGGACCGATTTGTGTTTGGCTTGATCCAGAAAAGGATCCTCGTGCGCTGGGGCCTCACGCCCAGGAAAAACGATTGATGCTCCAAACCGACCACGACCTGCGGCTACCAGCGCCTACCAGGACCTACCAGGACCTACCAGGACCTACCGGACGGTGACCGCACGGGGTGATGAAACCGACGCCGAATTTTCACATTGATGGAACCAAAGATCCGGCTGACGGTTGTTTCCTCGGGCGATGATATGATATCAGCCATTCTTCACATCAGGCTCAGGGGCGAGCCACGCGTAGAAGTGGAGCAAAACGAAGCAACCGGGGACCGTTGTGGTGTTCCAGGACACGATACACCACCCCTTGTGGTTAGCGCCTACGGAGGACGGGGCTTTTGCTTTTGTGAAAGCCCCCCAAGGCCGCGTCCCGAGGTAAACGGAGGTAAACCGAGGCTATCCGAGCCTTCCACGATTTTTCTTTTTTTCGCAGAGACCCTCACCTCGACTTTCAGAAGCGTGAAAGCGTGCGCGCGTTGACCCTCCTTCGCTGAAGCGGTGGAGGACGCGGCGTTTTTTGGCTGATCGATGGTTGGCTAGTTGGTTGCAGGTTTCGAGGGCCAGGCGAGGCGAGGCGCCGCCGACGATGTCGGCGATGGCGAAAAATGGACGCTGGTTGCCGGCCTTTTGCGGCTCTAACTGTGACGGAATTTGTGCGGCTTGAACTATAGCTTGCGACTGGAATGCGAATAGCTTGTCCACTGGGAACGCGAATTCCCACCTGCGTTCTCTTTGTGCATTGAAGGGCTTGCCTTCCCCGGCAGGCCCTCCTTGTTGGGCGCGAAAGATTTGATGAAGCGCAGTCCAGCCATCATAGCTAAGGGTGGACGCGGAGCCCTTAATCCGCGCTCTTCACGAACGGCTGGATAAGCTTCGGATTACGCTGCCTTCAGCTTGCAGAGTGATCGAACAGGCCCTGGTCGAAGCGGAAGAACCAGAGAACGCCACTGCCCACGCCAATTGACAACGCGCCCGAGAGCTGGCGCCAATGGATGGCAGAACTTCATCGACTGGGTCGAAAACGCCCCCATTTTCCGGTTGAAAACCCAAGGTCCTCGTGTATCCTTGGGGCATGAGTTTGGCTGAGATGAAAGATTCCGTCGGCGCGCTCAGCGTCGAGGAAAGGCTCGATCTGGCAGCGTGGATTGCCCACTTGAACCACGCCGATGACCCGGCTTACCTCGCTGAGTTGGAAGCGCGCATGTCCAGGATGCACGCCGGCACAAGGGCAACGTCCGCCGACTTTGAGCGCGTCCACGCTGAACTGAGCGCCAAAGGGCGGTGAGCTTCGCTTACCAGTACGTAGCGGATGCAGCCGTTTTGAAATTCTTCTCGGATCGTACGCAGAGCGAGAGAGATGAGTTGGTGCGGATTTTTGGAGCCTTGGCAGAGTCCCCCCCATCAGCGCGGGGCTTGGATACGACGGATGCCCTCCAGTCATGATTTGAACACCAAACGATTTGGAAAGTGGCTGGTGACCTACTGGCCGGATGATCCGGTGTGTGAGTTGCGGATCGTGGGGGTTGAAAAGGTTTATGCCTAATGGCCCATGTGATGGGTCTTTGTGGCGGCATGCCGGATTGGTGATATCTTGGCACCCGCATGACGGATTGCTCGTGGCCTTAAGCGAACTCTACGGAACGGAGGCCGTGGCCCGTAACGGGGTCGTAACGGGGTCGAGGGTGAGGGCTTCGTGATCTCTGTTACCTGCTGGCGTTCTCTGGTTCTTCCGCTTCCCAACATGTGTTAAATTATGACCAATTCGGACTAATTCGGGGTAAATCGGTCTAATCCCATCGGATGGGCGAGGATGATGGGTTTTGTCTCTGTTCTCTCTGTTTGCTCCTGTGAAATCGGGTTCATTAGTTTTTGATTGGTGTTAATTCGTGTCAAAGTCCGGCTCAGGCTGGGTTTGGGTTTTGAACACTGCCCAAGCCAATTGACAACGCGCCCAAAAGCTGGCGCCAATGATGACACAACGATGGTTGATCAATCCAGGAGGACCCTGGAGAATTGATTCAGCGCGGCAGCGAATTCAGAGGGGGCAAAATCCGGGATGGACTGCGCCAGCTCGAAAAGACGATTCAATTCCTTGTTAGCCAGGTTAGGGGTCTGAGAACCCTTTCGAGAGATTAGCAATCGGTCGAGCGCCAAAACCAATCGCTCCGCCCGGCGCGCTTGGGTTTGGCTCGGGGCAACCGGCTTCTGGAAATCGCTGCTGGTGAAGGCAAGGGCTTTGAGCGCCTTGCGTGACATTTCCTCTGTCCAGGCAGTTGCGGCGGCATGTTTTGCCAATTCGTCGCAGGCTTTCAGGGTCGCGAGGCTGGTTTGCTCGGAAGATTGCAGGGAGATTCCGCTTAAAGCGGGGAATTCCTTGTCCAGTCCATCAAGCTTTTGCAAAAGCCAAAGCAGGGCGTTCCAACGACCCTTCAGCTCTTCACTTGGGCCAGCTTCGCGCGACAGTTGCCACGATATTTCGCGCAGGGCTACCGCCTGGCCCACGAACCAGGCCTGCGCCCCGCTCCAGTTTGTTTTTTCGCGCCAGTGCCGGGGCTCCGAAACGCACTGCCCGTCCAACTCAAAAATCAGTTCCGGATGGCCGGCTTTGAGCAATGCCGTTTCGACATTTTGGTGGCATGCGACGCAGGTGTTCGCTCGCACGTAGAGGCTCTGCAAGTCGCGCATGCCTGCCTGCACCCGATCAGAATGGGTCCAATCGGGCCGGGTATGCGACCGCAGCCAGCGCTCGGCCGGACCATGACAACTCTCGCATGAAACCCCTTCGCTCGCCGCGAAGGCCTCCCCCTGACGGCCCGGCGGGACGGCGCGCAAAGGGGCATGACACCCCGTGCAGCGGTTCTCTATCGCGGGTTCTTTCACCCCTAGAGCCTCGGCGATCTGTTTGGAACGCGCTGTGCTGAGAGTGGCCACAGGACGATGCGAATGAAAATCTTTCAAGGACCAAATCAGGCTTTGATTTTGGCGCTGCCCGCCACCCCCGTGGCATCCGGAGCTGCCGCAAGAGGCAGCTCCCAGAAACCTCAGGCCCTCGCTGCTTTCAGCGGGCGCTGCCGCAGCCGATGGTATTGGCAGGAACCCCAAAATCGCGCCCAGAATGAAGCAGAGAACCAGAACCGGAGTGGAACCAACTGATTTGAGCCGCACAGTCGGTTTGTTAATCGACACCCAGCCTTGATGCAATCCTTATTTCACCTCGTGCGCGACACGACCGGCGGGAAACTTAGTTTCACTATCGGTTTGCTCCTCGCCGCGGGTTTGCTGCTCCAGCTTCTCATTGAAATCACCCGGGGGTTGCTCCGCGTTTATTCCGACCGCCGGCAACAGCGCCTGTCCCTGGAAAAGCTGCGCCTGCAAGTCCGCGAAACTAACCTGCGCTGCCAGGAGGCCGAGCAAAGCAAGTCGCTCTGGAATGGAAACCGAAAATTTTCGGTCACTCGAAAATCGCGCGAATGCAGCGATGTTTGCTCCTTTTATCTCAAACCGCACGATGGCAAGCCGCTCCCTCGTTTTAAGCCCGGCCAATATCTCACCTTCCAACTGGACATTCCTGGCCGCGACAAACCGCTGGTTCGTTGCTACTCCATTTCCGATGGCCCGCATCGCAACGACTATTACCGAGTCACGATCAAGAAGGAAAAACCCCCGCCGAACCGTCCCGAATTGCCGCCAGGCGCCGCTTCGAGTTACTTTTGCGACACGGTCAAAGAGGGCGACATCCTGAATGTGAGAGCGCCGGCTGGCCACTTCTTCCTCGATCTGGCGAAGAGGAGTCCCATTGTGTTGATCGCGGGAGGCGTCGGGGTGACGCCGCTCTTGAGCATGGCCCATGCGATTGCCGCGAGTGGTTCTGGAGTGGAGGTCTGGTTTTTTTTCGGGGTCCGCAATACCGAGGAGTGTATCCATCAGGCCGAACTGCTGAAGCTGGCCGCGGAACATGAAAATATTCACGTCCATATATGCGCCAGCCGGCCTGGCCCCCAGGAAGTCAAGGGGCGCCACTATCAGCACGAAGGGCGTGTTGGCATCGAATTGCTCAAAGAGGTGCTGCCCTCGAACAACTTCGAGTATTACCTTTGCGGCAACGGCGCCTTCATGAAAAGCATCACCGACGGCCTTGCCGGCTGGGGGGTCCCGGAAAAGGATGTCTATTTCGAGGCCTTCGGTCCCGCAACGGTAAAGAAAAAGACGGTCGAGTCCACTACCGCGCAGGCGGCTTCCCTGCCCAAGTTGGAGGTGACGTTCAGTCGCTCTGGCAAAACGGTGCCCTGGGATCCATCCTCAGCAAACCTGCTCGAATTTGCGCGCGAACAAAACGTGAGGATTGATTCGGGCTGTTGCGCCGGCAGTTGCGGTTCGTGCCTCGTGGCGATCAAATCCGGGGATGTGGATTATTTGAAACCGCCCGATGCCGAGCCCGAGGAAGGCGCTTGTCTGACCTGTATCTGCCGCCCCAAAGGAAATTTAGTTTTGGATGCCTAGCAGGATGGATTAATCGATCATGCCAAATACCTCGCCAAGCATCGAACGTCCCCAACGCTGGGATGCAGCCTTCGATCCGGCCATGACCCAGACGGATGTGGATCGCCTGCTGGCCATCCCCCCGTTCAGCCAGATGAACCCCGAAAAGTTTCCTCAGCGGACGCCGCTGCGCGAGATTTTGTTGCACGACACGAGCATCCGGCGCTATCGCCAGGGTGAAATCATCGTGCGCCAGGGTGATTACGGGACGTCGGCCTTCCTGATTTTGTCTGGCACAACTCGCGTCGTGCTCAAGCCGGATTTGCCTGCCCCGCTCCTCGGCCGGCAACCACGCGTGAAGAAAGGATTATTCCGCACCCTGGCGCAACTATGGCCGGGCAGTCGCCCGCCCGAAAGTTTCAAACAGCGGCATCTCCATCAGGATGCCGGGGTGGGGGCGCGCCAAAACGAATACGACCAGGTTCATGTCTTCCTCCAGGATTTGCCGCGAGTACTGGATCAGCATCGGACAGAGGAGATGGCGGCGGGAGATGTCTTCGGCGAGATCGCCGCACTAAGCCGCATGCCGCGGACCTCCACGATCTTTGCCGCCAGCGAGCAAGCCGAGCTGCTGGAGATTCGCTGGCAGGGGTTGCGCGACCTGATGCGTTCCGACGACGGGTTGCGCCAGCACATCAACCAGGTTTACCGGGAACGCGCGCTGGCTTCGTATCTGCGCGCGACGCCGCTCTTTCGGCATCTCTCCAAGGAGCAACTCGCGCAGGTTGCCGAACAGGTTGAGTTTGCCACTTGGGGTGACTACGACTGGTCTGGCGATTACAAACGCCTGGCCCAGGCTGGCACCGTGCGCCTCGAAAAAGAACCGGTCATCGTCCAGGAAGGCGATTATCCCAATGGGGTCGTTTTACTTCGGGCAGGATTTGCGCGGGTCAGTCAGAAGTTCGGCCGAGGCGAGCGCACCTTGAATTACATCGGCGCGGGCCAGCTTTTTGGCTTTCGCGAAATAGCGCACAACTGGAAACAGCCCCAACAGCCGGTGGACTCTCAATTTACGCTCCGCGCCATCGGTTATACCCACGTCTTGATTGTGCCGACGCGCGTCATGGAGCAAATCGTCCTGCCCTCGCTCCCGGCTTCGGAATTGCCGCCACTCATTTCCAAGGTCTCACCCGAAGCCACAGTCCCCGCTGCCACCCAAGCCCGGGAAAAAATAGGCGCTGACCTTCTGGAATTCCTTACCGAGAACCGATTCTTCAACGGCACCGCTGCGATGGCCATCGATCTGGATCGTTGCACCCGGTGCGATGATTGCGTGCGAGCGTGCGCCTCCACGCATGACAACAATCCGCGTTTCCTCCGGCACGGCCCCACAAGTGGCCGCCTGATGATCGCCAATTCCTGCATGCACTGCGCGGATCCGGTTTGCATGATCGGTTGTCCGACAGGCGCCATCCACCGGGAGTCGTTCGCGGGCGAGGTGGTGATCAATCCCGTGACCTGCATCGGCTGCAAAGCGTGCTTCAACAACTGCCCCTACGACGCGATTCGCATGGTGGACATCCGCGACGAAACCGGGGAGTTCATGGTCGATCAGGATATGAAACCCATCAGCAAGGCCACGAAATGCGACTTGTGCGTGGAGAACCACGGAGGTCCCGCCTGCGAGCGCGCCTGCCCGCATGGAGCGCTCACCCGGATGAACCTGAACGACCTTCAAGCCTTGACCGATTGGATGGAGCGATGAGCCGGTTCACGCGCCAATCCTTGTTTGGAACATTGTCGCTGATGCTCATGGCCCTGCTGGCGTTGCGGGCGCATGGACGGCTCAGCCAGACGCTGCCAAACTACGCCTATCTCACCGGCTGGGTCCTGTTTGCCGCCATGGTTTTTCTCGCGGCCTACAACGCGCGCAAGAAGCTGCCGTTTCTTCCCCTTGGCAGCTCCGAACACTGGTTGCAGCTTCACATCTACGTTGGCTTTTTCACGGTCATCCTTTTCTTGATACATCTCAACTTCCGCATTCCCAAGGGTTGGTTCGAGAGCTCTCTCGCCCTCCTTTATGCATTGGTCATGGCCAGCGGCATCGCAGGGTTGGTTCTGACCCGGATGCTCCCGCGGAGACTTTCGACGCGGGGCAGCGAGGTGATCTATGAAAAAATCCCCGCCCTCCGCCACGGTCTCCGCCAGCGGGCCGAGGCGCTGGCCTTGGGAGCAGACGCGCGCTCGGCCGTGCTCGCCGATTTCTACGTCCGCAAACTGGCCGGATTTTTTTCCGGCTCGCAGAACTTTTGGAGGCACTTGTCCGAGTCACGCCGTCCTCTCAACGCGGTGTTGGCTGATCTGGCAGATTTGCGCCGTTATCTCAATGACCAGGAGCGCCCGGCGTTTGAACAACTCGCGCAACTGGTTCGCCAGAAAGACAGTCTGGATTATCACCATGCGCTACAAACCACTCTGAAGCTCTGGTTGTTCGTCCATCTCCCGCTCACCTACAGTTTAATGATCTTCTCCGTGCTTCATGTTGTCCTCGTGTTCGCCTTCTCCGGAGGGCAGCGATGAGCGAGCAACTGCCTGCGCCCGATTTTGACTCGAAGAACTACGAGCGGCCGAATCTAAATTGGTTTTGCGGTCACGCGGCCGACGGCCAGCCTTGCCGCGCAGGACCGGATGGGTCGGGCCGATGCCAGGCGAGATCCGAGTGCGCGCCCGTGTTGGAAGTCAAAGCCGGCGAAACCAAAGGCCGCTGGCGTTGCACTCGTCCGGGCGGCGCTTGCGAAACCGGACCGCGCCCTGACGGCGCCTGCGGACGGCCCATTGCCAAGTGCTCGCCGGTGCCCGCTCTCCGCGCTCAGCGGGGCCGATTTACCGTCGCGGTCGTCACCGCGACGGTTGCGTTCCTTCTGATCATGTTAGGCAACCCGCCATTGCGAACGGGGTTCATCAACCCCGGCGGACTCTCCACTCCCCATAGCAGCGAAGCTTTTCTGAAACTTCATTCGGGAACGAACCGGGCAGATCAAACTTGCAGTGCCTGCCATAAGGCGGGCGCATTTGGCCCCAGCAAGCTGGCCGTCGCCGCGTTTCAGGCCTCGCCCGGTCCGTTTGAATTTGTAAAGTTTTTTAAAACCGGGTCCGCGGAGATGGCTGCAATCGATGAGTCCTGCCAGAAATGCCACTCTGGCCACGCATCTCATCAGCCCAATGTCACGCGCGAGCTTTCGTGTTCCTTCTGCCACAAGGAACATCGTGGCAGCGGGCCAATCCCAGTTCCGACAGAGGACCGGTGCGCGTTCTGCCATAGCGATCCGGCGACCATGGCTGCGGCGGCAGCCAAAGGAGAGAGCTTGCCGCCCGATGCCTTTCGTTCCCGCGTCAAGCCCGGACAGAATGCTTTCCCCACGGCGCGCCCTGCCAAGGGCTTTACTGAAATCATCAACCATTTTGCCAGCGATCATCCCGAATTCCGCGTTCGTGCGGAACAATCGCGCGACCCGGACACGCTCAAATTTGGCCACGCTTTGCACCTCACCAGCCAAACCATTCCCGGGCTTCCAAACGGAGAAAAGCTCACTTGCGCCTTTTGCCATCAACCCGACTCGGCCGGGATCTACTATCGTCCCGTCAAATTTGAAGCCCACTGCCGGTCTTGTCACTCCTTGCAATTTGACCCCGAAACGCCGGGTTTGACCCTGCCGCACGGCAATCCCAATTCTGTTGCAGCCTTCCTGCATAGTTTGCCTAAACAATACGCTGACTATGCGCAACTTTCCGGCATCACCGGCGCTGAGGAGCAAAGCGCGTTTGTCCAGGAAAAGCTCCGGAAGTTGCAAGCCCTCGCTTTTTCAGGCGAAAATTTGGAGAAGCGGGCCTTTTTCAGCACATCGGTGGCTGGACCGCTCGCGCGTGCCGGCACCGTGAACGGACCCACGCGAGCGCTCTATCCCGGCTGTGTTTACTGCCACGAGGTGAGACCGAACTCGCCCGTCCCTGAAATCAGCAAGCCGATAATGTTTGAGCGCTGGCTCACGCGCGGCTCCTTCAATCACGCCAAACATTCGAAAGTGGCCTGTTCAGAATGCCACGCGGCGGAAAAGAGCAAGGTTACCGCCGACATCATTCTGCCGGCGAAGGAAACCTGCGCGGCCTGTCACAGCCACAGCGGAGGTGTCGCTGATTCCTGCGCCACTTGCCACTCTTATCACGCGAAAGGGAATTTGGGGAGCATGTGACCGGAGGGAACCAGAGCACATCGCCGGAATGTATCTCCTCGATCGGGCCGGCTTGGCGCTCAGCCCAACCGGAGCCGGACGTGACAATCAGGGTCTGACCGAGCGGATGGGTGTGCCACGCGATTCGAGCGACGGAATTGAACAGGAGCAAAAAGAGAAAACGGGCCAAGCCCAGGAAATGGCCCCGTTGGAAGCATTAAAATAACCTTTCCCTTTGCGCCCAGCTTATTCTAAAATACAGCCTAAAACTAGAATTAACCTGGATTTCCACCGGCCTTATTCTATTGGTTAAAAACGGAGAATTCGGAGCAAGAATCAATATGCGAGCAGGAACATATGTAAAGCAATTGGACGGATACCGGGCTTTTATCCCTGCTCCGCTTCCTCCAGAACCACCTTTAGAAATGGACAAGGAGTTGGGGCGCGGATTGTGCGGTGGGGGCAGGTGAAGGACCGAACGGTTGAGTCAGTCGTGCCTGCGGGACTTGATCTCCTCAACAACTTAACCCAGCGATGAATCGTGGGCTATTTTTCGGTTTGTCCGTCCGGGACAGTCTCAGTTGCCCCTCCGGGAGAGTCCGATTAAAATCGAATCGTAAGGTTCACCCCGCCGCCCGCATCCAGCTTTTTGTAATCCGGCACTAACTGGCTGTTAGTATCCATGATGTCGTAGCCCACAAAGGCGCGAAGGCCGATTTGCCGGGTGACCGGGCAATAGAGGGCGAGGCCGAACGAATGCAAGTAATCATTCCGGCTCTCTCCCTTGGTGAAATGGGTGTATTGGAAGCGATAGTAGGGCTGAACCGTCGCCGCGGGACACAGCCTTTGCGTGTAGGTGGCGAATAAACTCTGGTCGGTCCGGTCGTTGAAGTCGCTGTTGAAGGAGGCTGGAGGCCGGTCCGTTCCGGTAAAACGGTAATCGCCCTCATAGCCGATGGTAAGGGCCTTCGTCTGGTCCAATGGGAAAAGGCGCCGCACTCCCAAGTGGGGAACTGCCTCCCGATAGAATTGGTCAAAGCCCAGCGTGGTCAGCAGTCGCTGATAGTTGAAGCCCGCCTCGACAATCCAATTGTCTCGCCTCCAGCGGCCGTCCGTGAAAACGGTTTGGGCGTTGAAATCAAAATCACGCAAGCGCACCTGCTTGAATGTCTGCGTCTGGAAATCAAAGCCCTGGAATTGCTTCCCTGACAGCAGTCCAAAGTCAAACCACTCGTGCCGGTAGCCGAGCCTCGGAGTGAACGCGCCGCCGGCCAATTTGTATGAGTCGGGCGCAAGCGCGAATTGCACTGTGCTCACCAGCGCGTCCGCGCTTTGTTTGTCATGCTTGGCCAGAAACATGTTGTCGGTGTAGAAATACTGCGCGTCCGCCATGGCTTCGAAATAGCTTTTGCGCGGTTTGATTCGGAGCACCGTCTGTGGCCCGACATCGGTGCTTTCCCCGTTGTAAAGCTCCGGCGCGGATTCGCCGTCCTGGTACGGTCTTGCAGCCGATTCGAGTTGCCGGCGTTGTTCGACGGCCTCGGTTTGCCGCGCGGCGCCAGGAACTTGCGCGTCAACCCGATTCAATACGAGGGCGAACGATGCGCAGAAAATAAATCTTATTTGTCTCATGGAATTGAAAGCGCGGGTTAGGGAGCGGTGCCTCTTTGACCGGCCGGGGGCGCAATGACCACTAGTCCCGATCCGCCCGGTCCGCCGCCGCCCGGACCTTTTCCTGCTGCCGGTCCCCCAATGAGCTGAAACACCTGCGCAGCCGTTAAGGGTGGGTGAACAGCCGTCTCATACGAAGTGTGATCCAGAGTGTCCAGCCCGTGCCGCAACTTCGGCGACGTGGCAAAAACATCGGCGGACACACCTGTATCTTCGGCCCGCCCTTTCGCCAGCTTCTTGTTTTGCCGTTCAATCGCCGCCCGGATCCGCGCCAGGGAAGGCAACTCTTGGGAAAAGCCGTTGACCAGTTGTGATCCTCCCACAAGCGCGCCCAGGTTGATGTCGAGCACCGGGCTGAAACCTCCGCCCGGCAGCACAAAAACCAACTGGCCAGCCTTCAATGTTCTGGACCTCCCGTTCGGCAGGGTGGCCTTGCCTTTGCCCTCCAGCACAATGAACTTGAACCCGCCGTCAGGCGTCGCCACCACGATAATCGTTGTGCCGAGCACGGCTGCCGAAGCGCCGCCAGTTTTGATCGTGCCGCCGCCTTTCCCCGCAGGCGCATGAAACAAGACGCTGCCTTGTTCAAGCCGAAGATTTCGTCCTGAAGGTTCAAACGAAAAGACCGTGTTCGCCCCGATGCGTGTGAGAGTCTTGTCGGGCGCGGTCAATTCCGCTCGCGAATCCGCGCCGGTGCGGACTAGATCGGGCGCTTTGACTTCGCTATTGACGTTGGCGGGGCTTGTCGCCTTGGTGGTGGCGGCAATGACGTTCACATTCTTGACCACCTCGGTGAAGGTGCTCTGGCTTATCGTGGCCGCCTGGATAGGCAGACAGACGGCAGCGAGCGCAACGGCGTAACGAAATCGATTGCTCATATTCAAACTTGATAAATGGACGCGCCAGCCGCTACCGGGCGGAGCGTGATCGTGTCAGTGACAGGCTTTCGACCACGCCCGATGAGTAGCACGGACAGTACCACTATTAGGGGGTTGCCCTGCCGAGAGTTGCTGGCGCGGTGGGGAGAACGAAAATTGCTGTCGATACCAAGTAATGAAGGTCCCGGGCAAACGCTTTTGGATAGTCGCAGGAATCTGTGCCGCCTGCACAATGGCGGCCCTCCTGCTGGAGGGCCTTCGTTCCTATCAACTCCAGGAAGCAGAGCATTACACCCAAGACGTGCGGATGCGTTTGGGAAGGAAGACCCCGGTGGATCCGCGGCTGGTTTTAATCGGCATCGATCGTCCGCTTTACGAAGCCAGCGATTTCGGCGAGGAGGTGTTGCAGAGCGCGCCGGTTCTGCGGGAGCTGCAAAAAACCTTCCCCTGGTCGCGAGCAGTCTGGGCGGAGTTGATTGAAAAGCTCGCCGCCACTGGGGCGAAAGTCATCGCCTTTGACCTAATCTTCGCCTCTCCCAATGAAGGGGATCCATCGTTGCGCGACGCGCTGGAAAAGCATAAAGACAAAATCGTCATTGGTTGCAGCCTCAGTCCGCAAAAGACTGATCGGGGCGATGTGCTCCAACTGCTGGTTCCCAATCCGGATGTGCTGCCCTCATCAGACACCGATGCGCTCGTTCAGGATGACCGGGTTGGGTACGTCAATATTCCGGAGGATTTCGACGGTGTCGTTCGCCTGGCCACGTTTCACCAGACCGGCGAGCAAGCAGGATTCGTCGTCTCCGGGAACGTCGTGCTCGAATCTCTGGCGGCTCGCATCCTGAAGAAATTCGGACGCTCCGAGACTATCCCCGCCACGTTTGATTCCGTGCGGTTTCGTTACGGCAATGCTCCTGGCTACGGCTACAAGGTTCACTCCATCGGGGATGTGCTTGAACCCAAATCCTGGGCGCGGAATTATCAGAATGGAGAATTTTTTCGCGGCAAAGTTGTTCTGATCGGCCCCACGGCGGACATCTTCCACGACGCGCACCACTCTCCCTTCACGGCGGTTCATGACGAACGGTCGCTGATTAACAAGGAGAGCCGCCAGATGCCCGGCCCGGAAATCCACCTGAACATCATCGCTGCCGCGCTGCATCACGAGTTTTTGCGTGAACCGGCTCGGTTTGGGACTCTCGCCGTGATCGCGCTAGGGGGCATGTTAGCCGCCGCGCTCAGTTTCGTTCTTCGGCAGCCAGTCAAGCGATTGGTCACCGTGGCAGGCCTGGGCATCGGTTACTGGTTTCTCGCTCAATGGCTGTTTAACCATGCGAATTGGGTCGTGCCCGTGGCAGTCCCTCTCCTGGTTTTGGTCCTCAGCAGCAGCGCGATTTTCACTTACGATTTCGTTCTGGAACGGCTGGAGCGGATGAAGCTCCGGCACACGATGGGCCTGTATTTTTCACCTCGCGTCCTTGAGGCAGTGCTGGCCGATCCGGGTTCGATGGAACCCCGCCGGGCTGAAGTCACGCTCCTCCTCACCGATCTGCGCAATTCAACGCCGCTCGCCGAAGCGCTCGGACCGCAGGGCATGTTTGATCTGCTGAACCGCGTCTTTGAAGCGCAGACCAAAGCCATCATGAGCGAGGAAGGCAATCTCGAACACTTTCTCGGCGACCAGTTCCTGAGCTACTGGGGCGCGCCGCAGACCCAACCTGACGCCGCCGACCGCGCCGCGCGGGCCGCCAACAAGCTTATCCGTGCGATGCAGGAACTTTCCGGCGCCTTGCCGGAAGCGGTGGCGAATCTCTTCGGTTACGGCGTCGCGCTTCACAGCGGGAACGTGCTCGTCGGCAACAAAGGCTCCGCGCTTCGGCTTGATTACGGGCTGGTCGGTGACACGGTCAACGAGGCCGCGCGCATCGAAGCGCTCACCAAGTACTACGGGGTCAAGCTATTGCTCTCCGGCGATGTGCTTGGTCGGTTCAAACAACACGGCGGCCCCAGGCGGCTTGTGGATCGGGTTATCGTCAAAGGCAAGAGTGAGCCCGTAGAATTGTTCGAGTCCGAAAACGCCTGCACGCCGGCCAATTATGCGGAACTTTGCCAGGGTTACCAGGTCGCTTACGATCTCTATTATTTCGCCCACTTCGCCAAAGCGCTCCTCCAGTTTGAAAATCTGTTAGCCAAATTTGACGACGGCCCCAGCCGCAGACTGGTCATTCGCTGCGCAGAACTCGCAGCCGTGCCTCCAGAAAATTGGAATGGCATCTGGAGAATGGAGTCCAAGTAGTTCAGTTTTTTTGTGAGCCCCATCCAAGCCGAGGCGAGCTTCGTTCGTGCCAGTGTAAAACCCAGACGAATCAGTTGTGGATATGTCTTGAATCGGAGCTGAGTTCCATGATCATTCTCGGGTCGTGAGTCATGATCCGTGGGATTTATCCCATGGCTCTTGATGTTGGACGTTTATATCCGCGTTTACCTTTCCCGGAGGGAGATTCGATCATAGCCCGGCAGTTCACTGCCGGGTTCGCATTTGCAGTTGCGTCAGTCCCGAAGGGACGGCTGACATTTCTTCCCGCAGCCACACCCGGGACCCTCAGCCGTCCCTTCGGGACTCGACCGATTGCGATCCATTCCCGGCGTTAAAGCGCCGGGCTACTCTCAAATGTCCCTTCGGGACAAGCGCGACCGGCCAAGGCCGGCTCGAACCGGCTCTCAAATCTTCGTGACATTCGCTACCTGGGTCGCGCCGCGACCCCTCACAACGCCGGGTTCCGCGGGAACTTCGCATAAGGCAAACGCGCGCCCCGATATTGGCTGCGGTCAGCCCGAATCGGTTCAGGCGCGGGAAATAGCGATGCCCCGCTGGCGGCGATAATGTCATCCTGGTCGATGCCATCACCGCTAACTCCGATCGCGCCGATCAATACTCCATTGCGATAGAGTGGAAAGCCCCCAGGGAAGAGTGTGATGCCATTCGGCAGGTTCGCATCCACGTTCGTCGAGGTGGTGAAAACGGCGCCATTGACGGGGTTCGTCGCCAGGAGTGGAGCCGGCGTGATGATCGAGAACCGTTCCTGCAATCCGAAGAACAATCCCGGCTGCGTCCCACTGATGCCCGGCGGATACGTGCTCTGCGCCAGGAACCCGACCGTCCGAGCCGAGTAAGCGCGGCTATTTGACGAGAAAAACAGCGCCGTGCGGGCTTTTTGCACCGAGACATCCCAACTGAACCGCGTTGTATCCGCTGAAGTGCAAAACGAACCCAGTATGAGCGGCGCGCTGCCTGTCAGGTTTGGATTGTTGACCACCGAGATGAATGTCTGCGCCGCCTGTCCTCGTGGCAGGCGAATGCCCGAGCGAGTGGCGCGAGCGCGGTTTGCCGCCGCCACGATGATATTCGTTACCTCCTGGGCCGTCAGCCTGTTTGTCACGCTGCCGCCGGAAAATGGAAGAGAGGAGGGATCACCAACGATCGGCATACGCAACTCCCCTATGACACCTCCGAAGGTTGCAACTGGATAAGCGATCGGCCCGGGGCTCCCCCGAAGTAGAAAGGGGCTGTAGTTGGTTCCGATGTTCCCCAACGGAAACGTCGTGCCAAGACTCGTTGAGCTGAGCACGTATGGCACACGGATCCCGTCAATAGTCACATGTGACCCAAGAATCGGTTCAGCGGGCCCAAAACCGATTTGACCTGCCAGCGCCACATCTTCATCCCGATCGGGGCTGGCAATAATCTCAGGCGTGATGTCGGTCGCCCTATGACCGTCCCCCGCCACACCCACTCCACCCGCCAAACGCCCATTCCTGTAAAGCGGCACCCCGCCGGGTGTTCCAGCCAGTCCGCCCGGGATTGGCGTGGGAACCAATCCGCCGTTCGTTCCGCTCGTGAGGGTTGGATCGTAAGCCGATGGATCTTTGAGCCGGTTGACATCGCTGAACGGCAAGTTTGAGAAATTCACGCCCACCAGCGGTCCAGGCGGTTTGTTGTTCACGCCGGGCGGGAAATGTTGCTGCACGATAAACCCCGCCGTGCGCGATGTGAAAGCCTGCTGGTCGCTGCTCAAGAAAGCCGCTGTCCCTGCCCTCGCAATCGCATTGGCCACCAGATCAATGAATGGCCCATCCGGTGCTGTCATCCCGTTCACGCTCCAAACTCCTAGCACGTAACCCTCGCGGTCAGTAACAGCGATGACACTATTGCTGGATACTTGAGCTGCCCTGGTGGCCGCTTGCGCAATGATTCGCTGCACGTCTGCCAACGCGAGTTGCGCCGATGCGCTTCGGACGGCCACCGCCATGAAGGTCAAGGCAAAGAGAGTTCGCTTCACGCTCTGGGTGGTGATTCCGTGTGCTTTCAAGCCTCTTCAGCCTTGCCCCTCTCCTCCAGCAGTAACTGCAATTCCGCAATCGACTCCAGATCTTTGGGCCGGCCAGCCGCTCGCTTGAGCTGGATGAGCCGCTCCAGGGTGATGCATTTGCACCGCAGCCCGAAGGCCTCGATCTCCACCGTATGCGGAGTGAGTTGTTCATAATTTCCTCCACCGACGACCTCCCCTAACAGGTCCAGATCCCCAAGCGCGGTATCAAGAGTAAAATTCAGGCCATTCTTAACCGTCGGCTCGTCGAATTTGAAAGGCAGACCCGGGGGGGCTCCGCGGAGGTAAGGACGAAACGGGGCCAGCGCCTTTACGAGCTTCGCAAGGTTCCCGCGCTCCCGGCTATAAACCAGATCCAAATCAAATGTCGCGCGCGCCGACCCGTGGAGGTTTGCAGCCACGCCGCCAATTATCACAAAATGAACGTCGTTCCCGGTAAGCACTTGCAGAACCTTCGCGTAGTCGGTGATCATTGCTTTTTGCCGCGAACCCGCTGCCCGGCGCGGCGCATTTCCGCCAGAAACCGCATAAAGTCCAGGAACTTTTCAGCCCGCTCAGCCGGGCTTAGGGTCAGGTTCTTGATCAGGAGGGTGCGATCCACATCCTTCTTGTAAGCTTCGACTACTGGATCAAACACATCGGGCGGCGGTAATTCGCTCAGCCCGCAACGGGGCGGCGCCGACACTTCGGCGTCAGTGGCGCTGGCGCGCGCTGGGCGGTCGGGCATCTGCATCGCACCCACACCCTACCGCAATCAAGCCGCGTTCACCAACAAAATGCAGCCAACGCAAGGTGCCACGATCTCGGTCAGAGTTGGTGAAGCCTTAATTAATTGGCTCGAAAACAGCTTCCAGTTGCCCAATGCCGTTGCGGGCGCGCCCATTCAATTCATCATGGTTCAGTTGCGTGAGCAAATGCCTCTTGATCGCTGTGTCAGCGGACGCAGCCGATACAAACGGGCCCAATCGGCTCAAGCCCCAACAGGCCATCAGCCCGGGACCGCCCCCGCGCTCCCCAAAAGAGTTCGATCCCGACCCAAACAACTTGGTCCTTCCCACGAACAGTCCCCCGGCAACGAACTGGTCACGCGCGATTTCTCTCAGCTCCAACACCCCGCCGGCGGCGCCGCCGCAATTTAATCCTGACCCTGGCGCCAGCCTGACGCCACCCGTCACCACCCCATCGCCGCTGTTCCGAACTGAACCACGGTTGCCCCCGAGTTTCACGCCGCCTGCCATCGCACCCGAGCAGGCCTTGCCCAGATTGTCGGTCCGAACCGGGGAGATTGTTCCGCCCCAGCAAGCTCCTCCGGGCAGCTTCGGCTTGGAACCGCTGCCTAAAGCCCTCGAACTGCCGCGCGAAGGCGCCCGGCGCAATCTGAAGATTCGGCAGGAATTTCAATTGCCGGAGTATTCGCCGCATCGCGACAGCTACCCTGCCAATACTCAACCGCGGCCCGACCGCTGGCAAATTGGTTTTGTTCCCTGGAAGCGCTACACGAGCGGGGTGGCCGAACAGCCTTATGAGACGCCCGACCCGCTGCTCTGGCACCCGTACAAGCAAAGCATTCTTAAGGGCGACATGCCGGTGCTTGGCCAGGATATTTTTCTGAACCTCACCGCCTCTACCCAGACCGAGCTCGAATTTCGGCGCGTCCCGACCGCCAGCGGGGTAAGCGCCGCCGTCCCCGGCGCCTACGAGTTTTACGGTCAAAGTGAACAAATCGGCATTCAGAATAACATCGCTTTCTCCATCGAGCTGTTCAAAGGCGAGACGGCGTTCAAACCGGTGGAGTGGGCGCTCAAGTTGGAGCCGGTTTACAATGTCAATTATCTCAATGCTCGCGAAGCCGGGGTTGTTTCACCCGATCCGCGCGGTTCAATTGCAGGCAACAACAACCGTCCGCCGCCTAACAATGGATTTGTGCTGAACCCTGGCGATATCGATACTCTGCTCAACGGCCAGGTTGGTCCGGCGGGGAGTTTTCGCGCGAAACGCAACACGGTTCGCGCCAGGGATTATTTCGCCCTGCAACAGGCCTTCGCGGACATCCACCTGCGCGACCTCTCGGATAACTATGATTTCGCCGCCCTCCGCGCCGGCAATCAGCCTTTCAATTCCGATTTCCGCGGCTTCATCTTCAATGACATCAACACGGGCGCGCGGCTGTTTGGCAATTGGCGGAATAACCGCCTGCAATACAATCTCGCCGTGTTCGACCTGCGCGAGAAAGACACCAATTCGGAACTGAACAGTTTCGATGAGCGCGACCAGCAGGTGTTCATCACGAATTTCTATTGGCAGGATTTCTTTTGGCCGGGCTACACCGCCCAATGGAGTTTTCACGCCAGCTTCGATCACGGCGGCACGCACTACGACCGCAACGGCAACATCGTCCGTCCCGCTCCCATCGGCACGGTGCGCGAGCACGAGGTGAACGCCTACTATTTTGGGTGGGCCGGGGACGGGCACATCGGGCGGATGAATATTTCGCACGCTCTCTATGAAGTTCTAGGGCATGACTCGTTCAACGGCCTGGCCGGCCGCCCGGTGGACATCAACGCGCAGATGGCCGCCCTCGAGGTCTCATACGACCGCGATTGGATGCGCTACAAGGGATCATTTTTTTATGCGTCAGGCGATGGCAAGACTGAGGATGGCACGGCGCGTGGGTTCGACACCATTGTGGACAATCCAAATTTCACTGGCGGCCCTTTCAGTTATTGGACGCGCCAGGGCTTCAATCTCGGCGGCGCGCTGGTGAATCTCAAACCACGCGGGAGCCTCGTGCCGGACTTGCGCGCCAGCAAGACCGAAGGCCAGGCCAATTTCGTCAACCCCGGGGTGTTCATTTTGGGGCTTGGCGCTGAGATGGAAGTCACTCCAAAGCTGCGTTGCTTTCTCAACGGGAACTACATTCGATTGGCTGAGACCGATCCGATAAAGACAGCGCTGCTCACCGCCCGGACTGACCATGAGATAGGTTGGGATTTAAGCGTAGGTGTGCAATATCGTCCGCTGCTCACAGATAACATCATCGTTTCCGCGGGCTTCGGCGCGCTGATTCCGGGCCGTGGTTTCAAGGATATTTACCAGACCAGCACTCAGCCTGTCCCGAATTTCGATCCGCCCGACCGCCGCGGCCGCGTGGATGATTTTCTTTACAGCGCGGTGTTGGCGATCACATTTACGTATTAGGCAATGACCGGAAACTCACTCATGCCGATCCTGCGGAGCTTGGATTTTACTGTGGCAAACGTTTTCTATAAACATGCCGCTCCTCACGGAGCTAAGGCCGTCGCATTCTTGAGTCTGGCATTTCTCGCCTGTTCTTTGCAGGCGCAGACGATTGCTCATGATCCCTTCCCAGGTTCCGGCCCGGAAATCTCCGTGCCCAGGGATTTGCCGCGCGACCATGGGCGCCAATTCCCGCCGCGCAATCGGATTGACCAAACCGAGGAAGAAGCTGCCCACAAAAGCCGGGGCTGCCTGGAATGCCACACCGGCAGCGAACCGATGCACACCTCCAAAACCGTTGTCCTCGGTTGCGTCGATTGTCATGGGGGCAACGCCACTCCGGGTCTCACCCAGCGCAAGGCGCATGTGTCGCCGCGCAATCCTGTCTTTTGGGATAGTTCCGCCAATCCCAACGACTCCACGGTGCTGCTAAACCACGAGTCTCCCGAGTTCATCCAATTTGTGAACCCGGGTGATTTGCGGGTCGCGGAAAAAGCTTGCGGGCTTTGCCATGCTGAAATCGTTAGGAATGTCGGCCATAGTATGATGCGCCACGGCGCCATGCTCTGGGGCGCCGCGCTCTACAATAATGGGTCCTATCCGGCCAAGAACTATCGCTTCGGCCAGGCCTACGGTTTGGATGGTGTTGCATTGCGGCTGGAAAGTCCGGTTCCCGTCACACCGGAGATGTCTCGCCAGCACGGTATTCTTCCGTTTATCGATCCGTTGCCGCGTTTTGCCATCAGTCAGCCGAGTAACATTCTTCGCATCTTCGAGCGCGGCGGTGAAAAGCAATTGCAACTGGGGAACCCGGACCCGTTTGAGGAGCCAGGCAGGCCAGCGCGCCGCCTGTCGGAACGCGGCCTCGGAACTCTCAATCGCATCGATCCGGTGTTTTTGGGCCTTCAGAAAACGCGCCTGCACGATCCCCTGCTCGATTTCATGGGATCAAACAACCACCCGGGTGATTATCGCTCCAGCGGCTGCACAGCTTGCCATGTTGTTTATGCGAACGATCGTTCCCCAACGCACTCAGGATGGTATTCGAAATTCGGCCATCAAGGCTTGAGTTTCTCCGAGGACAAAGCGATCCGAAAAGACGAACGAGGCCATCCGATCAAGCACCAGTTCACCCGCGCCATTCCAACGGCGCAATGCATGAACTGCCACATGCACCAGGGAAACCTTTTCGTAAATCCCTACCTCGGTTATATCTGGTGGGATCAGGAAACCGATGGGGAATTCATGTATCCCGCCCGGCAGAAAAATCCCACTGAGGAGGAGTTTATCCACGCCATCCAGAAGAATCCTGAAGCGGCCGCCGCCCGCGGGCTCTGGGGGGACCCCGAGTTTTTGGAGAAGGTTGCCGAACTCAATCCGAAGCTGAAACACACCCAATTCGCCGACTACCACGGTCACGGCTGGGTCTTCCGGGCTGTGTTCAAAAAAGATCGGGCGGGCAATTTGCTGGATCGCGATGACAACCCCATCTCGCACGATGACCCGATGAAGTTCGCCAGGGCAATTCATCTCAAAGACGCGCATTTGGCGAAAGGCATGCAATGCTCCGACTGCCACTTCAAGACCGACGTGCATGGCAATGGGTTGCTCTATGGCGAACCACGCGCTGCCACGACGATTGAGTGCATCGACTGCCACGGCACGGTGAACGCGCGCCCAACCCTAACGACCTCGGGCAACGGGGGACAAATTGATTTGCGCGAGAGCAATACGCCCTGGGGGCCGCGCTTTGTCTGGACAGGAAACCGGCTGTATCAGCGTTCCACGATGACGCCTGACCTGCGCTGGGAAGTGCCTCAGACGATTGACACCCTCGATCCAAAATCGCCCCATTACAACGCCAAATCCGCCTACGCGAAAACATTGCGGCGCGATGGAACTACCTGGGGCGGTGTGCCGGCCACCGATTGCAAACGCCACCTTGCCCACGACAACTCCAACGTCTCCTGCCAGATCTGTCACACCTCCTGGGCCACGAGCTGTTTTGGGTGCCATCTGCCCATGCGGGCTAACCAGCGTGTGCCGCTTAATAAATTTGAAGGCATGACCACGCGGAATTTCACCTCCTACAACCCGCAAGTCGTGCGCGATGACGTTTTCCAACTCGGCATCGACAGCACGGTCAAGAGCAACCGGCTCGCCGTGCTGCGCTCCTCGAGCGCGGTGATCGTCGGCTCGCAAAACGCCAATCGCGAATGGGCCTATTCCCAGCAACAGACGGTGAGCGCCGAAGGTTACAGCGGCCAGGCCTTCAATCCACATTTCCCTCACACCACCAGCGGCAAAGGCGCCACAAAAAACTGCGCCGATTGCCACATCTCCAGGGATGGCGACAACAACGCCTGGATGGCTCAAATGCTTGGCTTCGGAAACGGCACGGTGAATTTCTTCGGCCGCTACGCCTGGGTGGGCTCTGGCAAGGGGGGCTTGGATGGCGTGGTGTGGACCGAGCAGGATGAACCCCAGGCCGCCCTCGGGAGCCACCTGCACAAACTGGCTTACCCGGACAATTTCAAGAAGCACGCCCAAGAGAATAAGGGGGAATTGAAGGAAGCCCATCATCATCACGCGAGACAAATCCTCGATCTCACTTTGCGCGGAGAATACCTTTACACCGCCAACGGTGAGGATGGTTTCGAAGTGTTCGATGTCGCGAACATCGATCAGAAGGGTTTTTCTGAGCGCATCGTCTCCGCCCCAGTGTCGCCGCTCGGCCAGCGCGCCTACGTGCGCACCAAATATGCAACCAGCGTGACTCTCCCCAGCACCCTGGGAATCGACCCTCTGCGGCAGCGGCAAGCGGAAAACGAGGAGCAGCCTGTCAGCTTGATCTATGCCTGGGTGTTCGTCACCGATCGCGAGGAGGGTCTCGTCATGGTCAGTGTAGGCACGCTTGTGGATGGCAACCCGGCTAACAATTTCCTCGATAAGGAGAAAATCATCCGCTTCAACCCGGATGGCAAACTTACCGGCGCGATGCACAGCTTCATGGCCGGGACCAACCTTTATGTCGTCGCGCGACAAGGCTTGTTCGTCCTGGGCTTGGACAATCGCGAGCTAAAGGCTCCTGTGTTGCTCGGCGAATTGACGAGTGGCTTGAAGAACCCTCGTGCAGTCAGCGTGCAATTTCGTTATTGCTTCGTCACCGACGACGAAGGCTTTAAAGTGATTGATATCACCGAACCGGCGAAGCCGAAGCTCGTCCCCGGCGCGTTCATCCCTCTGAAGAACGCCCAGCGGTTCTATCTTGCCCGCACCTACGCCTATGTTGCCAATGGCCCCGAAGGTCTGGCCTTCGTCCAAATCGAGAACCCTGAACATCCTCGCCTCGAGCAAATGTATAATGCCGGCGGCGCCCTCAATGACACTCGCGCCCTCCAAATCGGCTCCGTCAGCGCCTCCATGTTTGCGCTGGTCGCCGACGGGAAAAACGGCCTGCGCATCCTGCAGATAATTTCGCCAGAGAATGTTCCAGGACACATGGGGTTCAGCCCCGCGCCAAATCCGAAATTGATCGCCACTTTCCCAACGGCCGCTCCCGCCCTCGCCGTCTCACGCGGACTGGATCGAGATCGAGTGGTGGACGAGACCGGGAACCAAACCGTGGTCTTTGGCCGGCGCGGCTCGAGGCCTTTCAATTATGAGGAGATGCAAAAGTTTTACCGCCCTGGCGGCTCCTTGTTTACGGTCGAGGACACTCTCTTGCGAGACGGAAAATTGGAAACGAAGTCAGGCAAGACGCTGGAGCCAACGCGCCCGTTCGAACCAGAACCGGCGCCGGAGCAACCAGCCTCCCCATCGCCTTCGCAACGCCTGGTTCGGAGAGGTGAAAGCCAGTGAACTTCCAGCGCGCTCCTATCGATAATAGCGCCACCCCCGGGCGCAATGCGCTTTGGAAATTCAACCGACGCGCGGAAGCCACTGTCCCGGAGGGACAAAAGAGAATAGCCCGACGCTTCAGCGTTGGAAATGCGACCGGCTCGAGAACCAAATCCCGGAGGGACGGCGGAACCGAGCTCGGTTCGCCCCCAGCTCAGCCTTGGACGATTCTCTGTCCGGCGCTGCTTTGGCTAGTGTTAGCCCAGCCTGTCCCCGCTCAAGATATCGTCACCACGCTGGCGGGCCAGCCGCTCGTGAGCGGAATTTCCAACGGTTTTCGCGCCAATGCGCTCTTCAGCGATCCCGCTGGCATCGCCGTTGACAACAACGGCGTCGTTTACCTGGCTGACAGCCAAAATCACGCTATTCGCAAAATCGACTCGAATGGCAACGTTAGCACCCTGGCAGGCCGATTGGGAGTGCGGGGATCGCAAAATGGCACTGGAATCCAGGCCCAATTCGACACCCCGTGTGGGATTGCCATTGACCAGCATGAAAACCTGTTTGTGTCCGATACAGGCAACCACACCATTCGCAAGATCGCTCCGGGCGGTAACGTGACAACCATCGCCGGAATAGCGGGGGAGAGCGGCTTCGCCAACGGGACCGCTTCCACGGCTCTTTTTAGTTCGCCGCTCGGCATTAAGGCAGCCACCAACGGCACAATTTTTATCTCGGACTGTGGCAATCATCTCATCCGCTCCATTTCGCGGAGCGGGTCGGTGACCACCCTTGCGGGCAACCCTGGTATTTGGGGCAGCGACGATGGCATCGGCGCGTCCGCGCATTTCAATGGACCGGTTGGCCTCGTATTGGATCACGAAAGCAACCTTTTCGTGAGCGATTCAAATAACCACACGATTCGCAAGATCAGCCTGGCGGGAGCCGTCACCACGTGGGCAGGGATGGCTGGCATCGATGGTTGCAGGAATGGAGATGCTCGCACGGCCACATTTTGCCACCCGGCCGAGCTTGCCATTGACCACAAGAATAACCTCTTCGTCATCGACTCCTTCAACCATGTCATCCGCATGATCGCTGGCGACCGGAAAGTGAGCATCGTAAGCGGTATCGTTGGCGAGCATGGAAGCGCGGATGGCATTAACGGCCAGGGGCGCTTCTTCAATCCGTATGCAATCGGGATCAGCCCGGATGGTTCGTTGGTGGTCGCGGATGCCTACAACCAATTAATTCGGAAGGTAATTCCGCCATTCACTCTCGCCTTGCAAACTTCAAAAGCTAACGGTGCTGTAACCCTTTCCTGGGAATGCATCATCGGCCGGGAGTATCAAGCGCAATACAGGGACCCTGCCGGTTCCCCCGGTTGGTCCGACTTGGGGGCCGCCATCATTCCCGCCGGGCTCAGCGCCAGCCAAATCGACCTTCCATTCGGGAATGCGCCTCAACGAATCTACCGCGTGGTCCTTGCCCCATAAACACTCAGCTATGGAACAATTGATTCTGCACCTTATTGGGGATTACCTCACCCAAAGCGATTGGATGGCGGTAAACAAGGCCAGAAGAACCTGGCCTGCCTTGTGCCATGTCGTGGTTTACAGTGTCCCTTTCTTGCTCATCGGATCAGTCCCCGCAGTGGCCGTCATCCTGGGGACGCATTTCTTCATCGATCGTTTCCGTCTGAGCCGCTACGTCGTGTGGGCGAAGAATTGGCTCAGCCCGGGCTACCACCCCTGGGCTGAATGCTCGGAAACCGGATTTCATCATACGTTGCCCGGCTGGCTGGCCGCGTGGCTCATGATCGTCGCGGATAACACCCTTCACCTGATCTGCAATTATTGCGCATTGCGCTGGCTTTGAAAGAGACTCACAAGCGGTTTCGTTGGCAAATATCCGTTCGCGACGTTGGTGAGCGTTTGAACGGGGCGTAGCGGGTAACGATGGTGTCCAAGCCGGGCACGCTCAAAACGAAGGTTAACGCCGACCAGTGGCAGAAGGCGAGCCGAATTGCTGAGTGGCGCTGAGGATAACGAATCGCGGGGCCGCACCGCTCATCAGGTCTGTCGGGAAGCCGTCAACCCAGCGGCAGATATTGGACCCGATCGGCGAAGTCATTCGGGACGCCGGCCTTAACCAAGATTTCCAAATCCTCGATGCACTCGCGGATGGACAAGCCCAGTTGCGGCGCGTAGATAACGCCGGGAAACGGAATTCCCGTCCGCTGTCGCTTCGCAGCCTCGATGAGCAAGTCCTCGTCCTGGGAAAACAGCACTCTGCTCAATTCCGCCGCTCGATCCAGCAAATCCGCGTCTTCCCACCGCGCCGTGCCGTCCTCCTGAGCGGTGAGCACATCCACCTCGCGTCGGCGCAGGCCACGGGTGATCGGGCGCGGCACATGCACGTCCATGTAGAGCGCCACGCTCACTTCCGGCCAAGCCGCCCCAGCAGCGCGGCCCGGGTCAACTGCCCGGTGGCTTCCGACCGCAGCCGGCGATAGCTGTCCAACTGCCGCTGCATCTGGACGTCCAGTTCGCCTTTGTGATCGTGGTAGTAAGAAAGCGCCGCGTGGATTTGCGCCAACGAGAGGTGCGGGTGCGCGGCGTGGATTTCCTCGGCGTCCCACCCGTAGGCCGCGTGGTCCATGGCCACCTCGATCACCTTGGTGTTCGTGTCCGCGATCCAGGCCACCCCGCCTTCATCGCGCTGAATGTGCGTAATCGGTTCGATGACCAGCATGGATGCAATCTAACCGCTCCGTTCGGAGTTGCAATCGGCAACTGCTCCGGGAAGCCGAGCGGCGCGCTGTAACTTGGGCCCACCAAGCTCGCCTTCCACTCATCTGGCTCTCTGGTCCCTCTGTTCCGACATGGACGGCGAGGGCGCTGGCGCGCAAGCCGCTGGATCACGTCGGGGCAGGATCACTTCCGCTTCCTGACCGCAAGGTCCTCGATGGATACGAGGCCTTGGTGCCGCTGCGTTCCATCTCCTCAAGCACTCCAAGGAAAGGAGCGGATTGGCGAAGGCGGTTGGCCTTAAGTGTGCTGCTTTCGAGGAAATCGGCGATTCCCGCAGGGGAAAGCACAGACAAGACTTACTCACATTCCTCCCATGCAGGTGGGAGTCCTCCCCACCGCTTCTCCCAGGAGCGCAGGTTCCGCAAAGCCAGTCCAACGACCTCAGGATGGCGGCGAATCAGGCCGGCCAACCGCAGATCCCGCTCGCGATTCTCTTCATCAATTTTTGCGTGAGGGTTGTTGAAGTTCAGTGCTCTAATCTAATCGCGCAGTCGAGCCGGCGCCATCCACCATAATTCGGCCAGAAAATGTTGAAACAAAGCCAACGTCCCAATAGTCGCCTCGAGCGATTTGTGCCCTTGTTATTCTTATGAAAGGGCCTCTTCACCCGAAGACGACGGTGCGGTTTCCACAGAGAAACACACGATCCTCAAAAACCAATTTCAGCGCGCGAGCTAAAACTATCTGTTCCACGTTGCGCCCCGCCATCCGCAGGTCTTCCGCTCTGTGCGTGTGATTCACCGGGATAACATCCTGAACGATAATAGGTCCGGCATCAAGTTCGCTGGTGACGAAGTGGGCCGTGGCGCCGATCACCTTCACCCCACGCGCAAACGCCTGATGATAGGGGCGGCCTCCTGTGAATGCCGGTAAAAAAGAATGATGAATGTTGATGATTCCATCTGGAAAATGCGAGCAAAACTGCGGGCTGAGCACTCGCATGTATTTTGCCAGGACCAGGAAATCCGGACGATATCTGTCGATCACCTTCAGCACCTCCGCCTCGTGCGCCTCGCGGGCGCACTCAGCGGAAGTATGATGGAAAGGGACCTCGAATTTTTCCACCAGCGGAGCCAGATCCTCGTGACTGGCGACCACAGCCAGCACGCGCGCATTAAGCTCGTGGAAGCTATGCCGAATCAGGATGTCGGCGACGCAGTGGTGCTCTCTGGATGCCAGGACGACAACGCGCTTTGGAGCGAGCCGGGACAGACGCACAGTGGCCCCCTCGGACAACCCTTTGCGGACCTCGGCCAGCATTTCGGCAGGTTCAAAGGCTCCTTCGAATTCGGTGCGCATATAAAATGTTTGCGACAGAGCATCTACGAACTCTTGATTACCGATCACATTAACACCGCTGCGGAAAAGGACTCCAGTGATTCCGTGGACCAGGCCCGGACGATCCTTGCATTGGACCAGAAGGACGCTGCCCCGGGATTCGCGCGCCTGCGGTGCGGCCCCGGACAACGCCACTGCACTAAAAGGAGCCTCTTCGGCAGGATTGGCCGGAAGGCGTGCCACGGCCTTATTGCTGCCGCTCAATTTTTCTGCCATTGATTCTCAGTTTTCAGTCGCCGTGTGGCCATCCCATTTATCTTCTTCCAACCTGCGCAACAGGGCGTTCAATTCGCAGCGCTCGCGCGGCGACAGCTTGTCACTCGCTCAATGCCACACCGCGCGATAGAAGCGTTGCGCGCCGCTGAATCACTTCCGCTTCCGGACGGCAAGGTCCTCGATGGACACGATGTGCAAGGCGCCAATCTTGGTGGAATGGTCTTTTTCGTCGAGCACCACAACGACGTTCTTGCCCACCGCGATGAAGTCGTGGTGAGGCACCGCGAAACGGCGCCCGTCGGTTGTGACCAGGACAAACGGTTCAAAACCGTTCTGCAACCGCTCTCGGATGGGCTCCAGATTCATGAACGTTTCATCGCATGGAATGATCTTCCTGACAAGCCGAAAAGCCAACCTTCTTGGAGTCGGCCCGAAGAGGGAAGAGGGGTCAAACTATAGTCTCGACATAAAATGATGCCGCTGGTAAGCATTTTCTCATGCCGCGCAAATTAAGAGTCGAATATCCGGGCGCCATCTATCACGTCATGAGCCGCGCCAACAGAAAAGGGGTCATCTTTGAAACGGATGTGGACCGGCAGGATTTTGTCAAAACGCTGGCCGAGGCTTGTGAGAAGACAGGCTTTGAGGTTCACGCTTACTGCCTCATGCGCAATCATTTTCACCTGGTGGTCGAGACGCCCCAAGGGAACCTGGTGGCGGGGATGCGCTGGCTATTGAGTACCTATACGCCCCGGTTCAATCGTCGCCACAAGCGATTTGGCCATGTTTTCAGCGGACGCTACAAGGCATTGATGGTGGACGGCAGCGGCGATGGCTATTTACGGACGGCGTGCGATTACGTCCATCTAAACCCGGTGCGGGCCAAGCTACTGAAGAGGGAGCAGAGTCTGCGGGAGTATCCGTGGAGCAGCTTTGGCCTCTACTTGGCGGCGTCGGCCCACCGGCCGAGGTGGTTGCGGGTGGACCGGTTGCTGGGCGAGTACGGGATTGAAAGAGACGAGGCGGCGGGGCGCAAAGCCTTCGAGCGGCGCATGGAGGCGCGACGGGTTGAGGAGAGCGACGGGGAGGAATGGAAGGCGATGCGGCGAGGTTGGTGCCTGGGGCCGGCGGAGTTCAAGGCGAGCTTGCTGAAGCGAATGGAGGGAAAGCTGGGGGAACATCATTCCGGGGAACTAAAGTTCGAAAGCATGCAAGCCAAAGCCGAACGGATTATTGCCGAAGAACTGAAGCGCAGACGCTGGAGCGCGCGTCAACTGAAGGAACGCGCCAAAAGCGACCCTCAGAAGCTGGCCTTGGCTGCGCGGCTGCGCCGGGAAACTACCCTGACGCTGCCCTGGATCGCAGCTCGGCTGCGCCTGGGAACCTGGAAGAGCCTCAATGCCAATTTACATCGCTGGCGAAAGACTCACCAAACCCTGAAGGATTAGTTCAGACTATAGTTTGACCCCTTTACGCTCAATTTCATGAACTTCATCATCGCCCGATGCCTCAGCGCTACCATGCTGGCCACCCACCTTTGGTGCGGTGCGCTCACCGCTGTGCTCGACAAGGATGCCGCGCTCGCGGCCCAGACCTTTTGGGATAACCGCGACTTCGACTGGTTCAAGGCGAACATCCCGTTCTTTGAATGTCCCGACACCGACATCGTCACGACTTACTATTACCGCTGGGAACTTATCACCAAGCATCTCACCTATGGCTCGCCGAACAGCGGGTATAGCTTCACCGAATTCATCGACCGGCCATTCTGGAGCGGAGCCTATGGCGCGATTAGCTGTCCCGCCGGGCACCAGCTTTACGAAGTCCGCTGGCTGAATGATCCCACGATCGCGCGCGACTACGCGCGTTATTGGTTCCGCACACCGGGCGCGCAGCCGCGGAATTACGGCACGTGGCTCCCCGATGGCATCTGGGCCGTGCAGCAGGTGCATTCCGACAACGCGTTTGTGACGGACTTGCTGCCCGACTTGAAGAAAAACTATGAGGCTTGGGAGAAGCGGCAGTTTGTCCCCGAAGTCGGCCTCTTCTGGCAGAACGGCCACGACGACGGCATGGAGTTCAACATCAACAGCCGCCAGACCAAGGACATCCTGCGCGGTGCGAACGGCTATCGCCCCGGCTTCAACGCCTACATGTGGGCCGACGCCCTGGCCATCGCGCGCATCGCCCGGCTCGCTGGCGACGAGGAGACAGCGAAGACTTATGAGACCAAGGCCGCAGGCTTGAAGGAGAAGCTGCAGAAGCTGCTCTGGGATCCGAAGCGCGACTTTTTCTTTCCCATGTCCATGCGCGACGAGGAGGACAAAGAGGGCCACTTAGTAAAGAAAAACACCCTCACCTACCAGTCGGGCCAATTCGCCGGCAATGAGCACGGCCGCGAGGAGCACGCTTACATTCCCTGGCAGTTCAATCTGCCCGACCCCGGCTATGAGTCCGCGTGGAAATTCCTCATGGATCGCGATTATTTCTTTGCCGACTTCGGGCCGCTGACGGTCGAGCGCAATGACCCGATGTTTTTGCTCAAGAACTCGTGCTGCTGGTGGAGCGGCCAGTCCTGGCCTTACGCGACGGCGCAGACGCTCAAGGCGCTGGCCAACCTTTTGCAGAACTACGAGCAGAAGGTCATCACCCGCGCGGACTACGCGAAGCTGCTGCGCATCTTCGCCCTCTCGCATCGCAAGGACGGCGCGCCGTTTCTCGCCGAGGCGCTGCATCCCGACACTGGCTCGTTCGAGGGTCACAACGGCTACAACCACAGCGAGCATTACTTCCACAGCAGCTTCAACGACCTCATCATCACCGGTCTCGTCGGACTCAAGACGCGCAATGATGACGTCCTCGAAATCGATCCGCTCGCGCCAACGGAGTGGACTTACTTCGCGCTCGACGACGTATCGTATCGCGGCCATCGCCTCAGCATCCTGTGGGACAAGGACGGTTCGCGTTATCACAAGGGCGCGGGCTTCCGTGTGCTGGCTGATGGGAAGGAACTCGCGACGCTGAACACTCTCGGAAAAATCACCGCCAAGCTTCCGCCCGCCGCCGCGCCGAAGAAGGCCGCGCCCGCCAAACAGAACTTCGCCGTGAACAACGATGGCGACTACTATCCGCGCCTGACCGCCACCTTCAGCGCACAGGGGACCGCTCTCGACAAGGTGAACGACGGGAACCATTGGTATACCCTCCATCCGCCGAACCGCTGGACCACGGCGGGTTCGCCAAACGCCACCGACTCGCTCGAAGTGGACTTCGGCGTCGCGCGCCGCCTCGACACGGTGAAGCTCTATTTCCTCGACGACGGCAAGCATGTCGTCGCGCCCGCGAGCTACGCACTGGAGTTTCACGACGGCAAGACCTGGCAGCCCATCCCCGATCCGCAATGCGCGCCGGCGCGGCCCGCTGGCCATCGCGCCAACACCATTCAGTTCGCCGCGCGCGACATCACAAAACTGCGCGCGGTGTTCACCCACGCGAAAGGCGGCTTCACCGGCCTGACGGAAATCGAGGCATGGGGCGAGGGCGCATTGCCGTATGTCGCCCCGTTGGCGAAGCCCGGCAACCTCGCCTACAATCCGCTCGCCAAAGGCTTTCCCACGGTCACCGCGTCATTCTCCGATTCCTTCGGCGGCGTGGCCAGGAGCGCGACCGACGGACGCATCATCTACAAGTCCACTCCGGTGAACCGCTGGACCAGCTACGGCTCGCCGAACTCCAGCGACTGGCTCGAAGTGGATTTCGGCGAAGCGAAGGAAGTCAGCCGCGCGGAACTCTACATCTTTGACGACCATGGCGGCGTGCAGGCCCCGGCGAGTTATTCCGCGCAATACTTCGCCGAAGGCGAATGGCGTGACGCGGCAAACCAAACCAAATCGCCCGGCGCGCCCATTGGCGGCGCCATGAACACCGTCACGTTCACGAAAGTCACCACCACCAAGTTCCGTGTCGTCTTCACCCACCAAGGCAAGGCCCGCAGCGGTGTGACGGAGTTGGAGCTCTGGAAGGAATAAACAAGGTCAAGACGCAAGCGCCGACTCCATCTGCGCCAACTTGGAGGAGGGGTACGGTCGCCCCCTTCTTTCCAGCCCCTCTGAAATCTCAAATCTCAAATCAATCTTCCCAGTCGCCAGGAGTAGCCTCCGCTCTCTCCCGCTCTCACGCTCTCACGCTCCCCACGCCCGGGTCGTCCTGATGGGTGAATCGCACAGCGGCCAGAAACAGAAGTTCCTGCCGATCATCCGCAGCGGCAACGGCAAGTTCTTCGGCTTCGGCGACGCCGGAGACCCCGGTGCGGACGAAATGAAAAGCCGCTTCGCCCAGTTGCTTCCCACCAAAGTGCCCGACGCTGCCATGCGGGACCTCGCCAAAGCCATGCTGAAAGTCAAAGGCGTTGGCCGCGCCATGCACGGCACAGCTCCCCGCTTGCCGCACCCTCGCCGCTAAACGACCGCTACACCTCTTTCCGTTCGTTACTAACGGCCTGCCTCCTCTGACAATCTTGTTGCCCAATCGCGACTTGGTTTTCGAACGAAGCTCACGATTGCTTCGTGAATGGGCTCAAACACTCAGGGTTGCTTCCGGCGCCGCCCTTATCTGGATTGTCTCTTGTCTTCCCGGACAAGCCCACTACACTCTCTCTTTTCAATTCTGGGCGTCCGCACCCGACCGCTTCCTGGCCGGATTTCGGACAGAAATGCTTATGCAAGAACATTGGCTCTCGGTCGAAGAGATTGCGGCCCATCTGGGCGTCAAGCCGGACGCGACCTACAAATGCATCACTCACAAGAAGATGCCGGCCCACAGGGTCGGGCGATTGTGGAAGTTCCTCGGTTCCGAGGTGGATCAATGGGTGAAGGGCGGGAAGGCGGCGCAACAAATCAGCCGCAAACCCTCAGCGGCCAAGAACTCCAAACGGGCGAATCCCCAAAGGCACTCAAAATTATGAACGCTGTCATCAAACCGTGGCTCCGGTTTGGCCTGCCCGCAGCCCTCGCCCTGAACGTGCTGCTGTCGATGTACCTCATCGTGATGCTCGGTCGCTTCGACGAGTCAAAGCGACAGGCTGGCGAGGCAGAGGCCCATGCCGCCACGCAGCGGACCGAGTTGGCCAAGCTCCAGTTCGAAGTCGAGTCCCTGACCAAGCAGAAAGACGCTCTTGCGCCGACGGTCGCGGACTGGCAGCAGCGCCTAAAGGAAAAAGCCGCTGCCGAGGCATTCTTAGCTACGATGGATGCCAAGCGGCAGCAGTTGGAATCTGACGTCGCCCAAGCCGACAAGCGGCTTGAGGATGCGAAGCGCGCCATGCTCGAAGCAGAGAAACAGAGAACTGACCTAACCTCAAGGGTCGAGTTGCTGAAGACCGAGCGCGATGCACTCACGAAATCGAACACCGACGCCAAGGCGCTCGCTCGGCAGGCAGAGGAAGCAGAGCGGCACCTCAATACGGCAACCAATTCTCTCGCCAATGTTGACGCGCGCCGAAAGCAACTGGAAACCGATGTGTCTGCGGCTCAGTCCCGCTTTGATCAAATCCAAAAGGAAGCAGATGACTTGCGTCAGGCGCGCGAGAAGTTGAACGCGGACTTGGTTACATTGCGGCAGCAGATGCAGTCGCAGAAGGACCAAGTCGCCACGTTCGACCAGAAAGCAGCGGAGTTGAAAACTATCCAGGCTACCGCCCAGCAAGAGGGGGAGAAATTGGCGAAGCACCAACAACAACTTGCGACCGTGGAAGCCCGCACGAGCGAGATGGAATCCAGGCAAGGCAAAGCCGCATCCGAACTCGCTCAACTAACGAATCGCATAGATCAAGCCCGGAGTCAGGCAGCAGATTTGGAAACTAAACGAGACACCGCTCAGCAGGCCGGAGGCAAGGCCGCGCAAGAGCTTGCTGCCGCCGAAAAGCTCATCGCCGAAAGCAAAGGCACACAAGACCAACTTGCCCGCGAACAGGCCAAACTCGTCGCTCAGGTCGCTGCATCGAAAAAGGAGTTGGATCAGTCGCGCAAGGATGGTGCTGACGCAGAAACCCGTCTCGACAGTGCCAAGGCCGCGTTGCAAAAGGCCGACGCCGAGCTCGCGGCAGCCCGCACACAGACACAAGTGTTTTCCGCCCAGCAGGGGGAACTTGCCCGCGAAGTCTCGCGTCTGGAGGCCGTCGTAGAACGGCTGAAAAAGGAGAAAGAGACGCTGGAAAAGGAAATCGGCCGTCAAGAGGCCCAACGGCAGAAGACTCCGCCAGACAGCCAGAAGTGATGAACATGCTTTAAAAGGAGAACACGATGCCGAACGCGCAACTTTTGCAGTGGTCACTCTGGGGACTTTCCCTGATGGCCGGGGTCGGGGCGATTCTCGCCTTGTTCAAACTACGCTATGCCGAGCGATTCCTGCCACAGTGGAACGAGCTGAAGGAATTGGAAGCCATTTTGCCAGTGCGTCGCGAAGAGTTGCGGCAAGCGACCGAGGGCATAGACAGGTGCCGCGCCGAAATCGGCCAACTTGAAGCCACGGTCGGCCACCTGCGGATTCTGAAGGAGTGGCAGGACGCGAACCCTGAAGCGCCGGCACGCATCCAGCAGATGATGACCGACCTGGAGCGGTGCAAATCCGAACTGTCCGCTGTCCAGCAGAAGCTTGCGCAGGACGAGCAACGTCTCAACGAAGTCACTCAGGAAACCAATCTTTTCACTCTGGAAAAAGCTCAATTGACACAAGAGATAGGCACGCTCCGCGACCAACTCGCCGGACTCCACAAGCAACAGGCCGAACTTGAAAAAGCATTGCGCGACCTCGACGACCGGCGGCGGCAACTGGATATGAAGGTCGCCGGGTTGAAGAATGAGGTTCAATCCACTGAGAGCCGCCTGACGGCGCTACAGCAGCAGGTCAAACAGGCCGAGCAAGAAAAGGCGGCTGCGATTCGGGACCGCGACCAAGCGCGCGCCGACTGCAATGCCGCGAAAGCGGAACTCACAGGTCTTCAGAAATCCTTGGACACCTACAAGGCGCTAGTTGAGAACCTTAATACGCAGTTGAAGCAGGCGGCGGTCGGACACACGGACTTGGCGAAAGCCCTTGAGGACTTGGCTCAACCCGCACTCAAATTCGAGTTCAAGCGCGGTGCCAGTCTGGATGAGAACGCCGCACTACGCCATTTGGCTGACCACTTGAGGGCGAAGGGCCTGCACTACCCCGAGCGCGTTCAACTCGCGTTCCACACCAGCCTCAAAGCGGCCCACATCAATCCGCTTGTCGTACTCGCGGGAGTGAGCGGCACGGGCAAGAGTGCGCTGCCGATGGCCTACGCCGAGGCGACGGGCATGAATTTTGTCAGCCTTGCGGTGCAACCCGGTTGGTCTGGCCCACAAGACCTGCTGGGATTCTACAACTATCTGGAACGAAAATACAAAGCGACCGAACTGGCGCGCGCCCTCGCGCAGATGTCGCAGTTCTCCAAGGATGACCTCCCCGGTCTCAATATTCAGTCGCGCAAAGAGCAAATGCTCTTGCTACTTCTCGATGAGATGAATCTTGCCCGAATCGAGTATTACTTCTCGGACTTCTTGAGCCGCCTGGAGCAGCGCCGTGGGCGCAAAATAGAAGACGCGCAGCGCCGACGTGAGGTATCACTATTAGTGGATGCTGGGAGTCTCGCGGCAGGAGAAGTGAGTCGTTTCATATTCCCGGATTTCAACGTCCTGTTCGTTGGCACGATGAACGAGGACGAATCCACCCAGTCGCTATCAGACAAGGTCATCGATCGTGCGAACGTTTTGCGTTTCGGGGCACCCAGGGAACTTAAGGCGGCACACTCGAACACCGTCGCACCAGCAGAGGACTACCTGCCGCGTGCCACATGGGAAACATGGGTGAAGCTCTTTGATGGAAATGGATTCGACAACGAGCGCACCATTTTGACTCAACTCAATCAGACCCTGGAAACCGTAAATCGTCCGTTCGGGCATCGCGTGTTTCGAGCTATTCTCGATTACCTCGCGAACTACCCCGGCGCCTCGACCGATGAGGCTCATCGCCGCCATGCAATGGCTGACCAAATGGAACAGAAGATTATCCCAAAACTCCGTGGCCTCGACACACAGGACGACGCAACTTCCCGATGTCTTGACCAACTCGCGGGAACGATTTCGAGGCTGCAAGACGCGGAACTGGCGGATGCCTTCAGCCGCTCTCGCCAACAGCATTTGTTTGAATGGTTCGGTGTAAAGCGTTCCTAGCTTGTCACTCCCCCCAGTATGGCTCGCGTGCTCCCTTATCCTTGGTCTTTGCTCGCACTGCGGAGCGACAGCGGAGCGTCGTTGAGTCTTGAGGACTGCGAGGCCGTCAAGCCATTCAATCCCGAAACCCTCACGTTCTTCACCCGTGCCGAGGACGAAGCATTGCCGAAGTTTGCCGTCCATCGGCATTCGGCCGCTCCGCTTGCCACGCAAGTGTTACTGAATCCGAACACGGGAGCCGGCCGCCGCCCCGGCGTCCTCTCAATGCCAGCGTTTCCGCACGACAAAACAGACGTGTGGCGTGTTCGGTTCGGACGCGAAGAAATCGCCATTCCTGTTGACGGCACGCTACGCCGCGCCAGCGCATGGGAAGACCCCGCCGACCACAACGCGGCGGAGGTATGCTTGCGAGACACGGTTGATTTTCTTTGCGGCTATTTCACGGAAGCCATTTCGCTCACGCACGACAGAGAGTTCGGAGAATTCCACGAGTTTGCCGGCCAAGCCGTCGCTCGGCTTAATTGGTCAACCATTTGGAAACGGTGGAAGAAAGTGAGCACTGGCGAGGAACCGCGCATGGCCCGTGTGGTCGAAATTGCCTTCGCGCACCTGACAGCCATTAGGAACGTGTGTGAGCGTCCTCGAAGAATGCTCGTTCGACAACGCGAGCCCGTGCCGGTCGGGCGCGTGCAGGAACTCGATTCCGTTTGCCTTCGCGACTTGATTCGCCGCCCAGGACGTACGGTCTTGGAAAAGGCGGGAGCGCGCCAGGAAATCCTCGCGATTACTCGGCGGGAATCAGTAGATACCCCAGAGAATCGCGTCATGCGGGAATTCATCCGGCTGTGCCAACATCGCGCCCGTGCATACGAACGGGAGAACGGGCGCGCAAGGGAGCATCCCAGAGTGCGAACCGTAATTGACCTTCGTAGCAACTGTGAGCGGCTTGAGGTCTGGTCGCCGCTGGCGGGAGTTGGCCGACTGGTCGGTGTGCCCCGCCCTAATTACGTGCTTCAAAAAGACCGGCGGTATCACCCGCTTTGGCTCCAATACGATAAACTGCGCCGCGAAGAAGAAGCCGTTGATAACATCTGGTCATGGGGACGAAGGCTGTGGGCAGAATTCATCCGGGGGGTTGTCATTTCATTCCTGTTCAGCGACGAGGCGCGAAATACGTGTGGCTGGAGGCCGGATGGCGAACTCGCCGGCTACCTGAGAACCGAACACCACGCCGGCACATTCATTCCCGGCCTATCGGTTTCAAGCCGCTGGATACATCGCGAGGGGCAAGCGCGGATGTTCGTCGTCCACCCCGCGCACGCGCACCTGTGCCCCGGCCTGGAGGAACTCTTACCGCGTCTCGGCGCGGAATTGGCCTTGGCCGTCTATCCCGCAACCGGAGCGTTAAAGCCGGAAGCACTTCTCTGCATTTACACCACGTTGAGCCTTCGCACGAGTACCAAGCAGCGGGATGAAATGGCTGTCAGTCTGAAGTCGTCTCTCGACCAAGTGGCGCACGAGACACCATCGGTAAACGTGCGTGGTTTGCTGTTACGAGGCGAATGGATGGCCGACAAGCGACCGGAAAATCCTCGATACGGGCGTGTCGATTACTTAGCCGCGCCGGCGGGAGGACCATTCTGGTTCCACGACTTTCCTGAACTTCTCACTATCCTCTTGGAGGAACTGGCAGGATGAACTTCGTCGGGCTGGATCTCAGTGGTGTCAACTCGCTCGCTTGCGTGCGGGACGACACAGATGCCGAGTCATTTCAAGGCAGCGATCATCCAGAGCGTCCCTCTTGCGTCCTCCTTCCGCTGGTCAGGAAGGAAAGGTTACTCGCGGGGGACGAGGCGCTGCGAAGCGAGCGTGGCGCGGGCCTGGCTTGGCCCCCCCTTGCGATGGCCGTGCCTAACGGATGGAACCGTGCAACTCCGCCTGCACCGAGCGGCCGGGTGATGCTCGCGACAGTATGGCACCGGCTGACCACGGGAGACCGTTGGTCAGAACTGCAGTGGCAGCCTCCGGACGGCCTGCCGACAACCAACAAACCGACACCCGATGAATGCCTGACCGCAGAAGTTCGCTCAGTCCTAAAACGAGCGCATTGCGATGCCGGGACTGCACATGTCGTGCTTGCCATCCCAAACCAGTTGCCCGAGGAGTCGCAGGAAGCGCTTCTTGGCCGACTCCCAACCGGAGCACGGTTGGTCTGGCGTTCTGTTGCAGCAGCGATGTCATGGGCAGACCTGAACGCTGGCCATCAGAACGACGGCGAGCAGTTGGCTGTATTGGACGCTGGATTGCATGGGCTCGAAATCTCTGTTTTCGAGTTCCGCCAGCAGGAGATGAACGGGCGCACATTCCGTGTGCCAGTCCGGCGGCTGAAGCGCTTGCACGCCATCAAGACCGATACTTTGCTGCTAGACACTCCCGCTCCATTTGTCGGGCTGCGCCCGGACTTTGCTGCGCTTGAACCACGTCTCAGCGAGGTCCCCAACAATGCCGGCGGGGACGCGGAATGGTTGCTATGCGGCCCGTTGGCCGAACCGCTTCTCCCATTGCTCGAAAGGCGTTTTCCACATTTTCGCTGGCGTATCCCGGACCCCAAGGCCGTTGCGCGTGGCTCGTGTTTATTCGCGTGGCGTCTGGCGCGAGGCTTGCCGACCTATCTCGACGTGTTGCCGTCGCTCGAATTGTTCACTCTCACTGAGGAACACGAACCGAACTGGCTTCCTCTTATTCCAGCGGATTGCGAAGTGTCCGGTGGACGCGATTTCCAACAGGTGCTTGCACGGCGAATTTTCATCGAGAAGGACACATCACGTCTTGCAAGTTGGTTACAGCGGTCAGGTGAGACGGATTTCCGAAAACTCTCGACCGACTTGCCTGTGCAGGCCGCGCAGAACGCTTGGGTGGACTTGAACGTCAGCGCGCGCTCCGCCGGTGGATTCGCCCGTGTGCGCATCACGCCATCCCCAGGACAATTCGATGTCTTCGGCACCGGGCAGGGCGCGATGTTGAATTGGCAAAGCATGGAGCGTGTTGTCCGCGGGCCGAAACAGCACTGGCCCGTCGAGGTGAAATATGGCTGGCCAGCCTGCGGGAAGCTTTTCGCTCACCGAAAATTCTTCGAGGAATTTCTGCAAACTGCTGTGGACCTAGAGTCAATTCTCAGCCTTCGCGATGTTCGCCAGCGGCTAGCTGGTCTCGGTCTCCTAAAGGAGCGAGCACGCCAAACGATTGCCCCTCATTTCGCCGGTGTTACAGGAGCAGGCGGCGATGCGGCGCCCGTCAACTTGCTTGTTTGCTTCAGCACCGCACCGTGTGAGTTCATGGAGGGAGGATATGCAGGCCGCTCGCAGATATTAAAGCCTCTGCCAAGCAAGGATGAGCGGGCTCGAAAAATCGCACGACTTCTTTGGGAACGACTGAAGGTGCTGAGCGCCGATGCGCATGCAGTTTCTGCCGAGATTAACGCGATTGTTTTCATCTTGGGTCGAATGGCCGGATATGCGCCAGACGCATTTCAGAACCAGTTGGCGGGGGAGATTCACCCGGTCACGAATGCCGTTCGCTTGTTTGCGGCAGGACGTGTGCTCCAGACACCCGACCACGGACGCCGTCTTCTCGCGATCATCAAGGAGAAGGCAGACTTTGGTCAGCCCCTCAATAACAACTGGCTGAGGATGCTCGTTTATGTGCTTTACCAAGGCCCGGACGTGTTGCGAGAGGTGCCGCGCGACCACCTTGTTGCTGCTGCGAGTCTTTGCCTCGACGTGTTTGAGCAGCAAGTGCAGCAGGGAAACGTTCGTATGCTCTTTATGAATAGCCTGCGCGCTTTGGCGTTGCTACTTCGGGCGAGACGCCACGACCAGGCTCGTCATTTTCTTTGTTTCGATAAATGCCCGCAGGTTGAGGCGCACCTCGCGAAACGGCTTGGTCGATTTCTTCGTCAGGCAAGCAGTATGCGTCTCCGCGCCGGGCCACGAACACTTGTTGAGCGCGTCACCGAATGGCTCGACTTCGTGGCGTCAACAGACGAGATGCCGCCCATCGCCCCACCCGACGAAGATGATGACGCGGAAGGCGGGAACGATGACTGAACATTTGCTCAACGCCCTCGCCCTCGCTCCCGGCCCGCAAACTGGCGCGGAGTTGCGCGACGCATTGCGGCGCCAGGGGCAGAAAGTCGAGGAGTTTCAGGTTCTCCAAGAGTTGCGACGACTCCAAAACCAAGGCGTCGTCCGCGTCGAAGGGACTCGCTGGCGGCTGCTCAAGATGCCCGCCAACATTAGCATCTCTCCGACGAAAGGCGCAGCGCCAAAGGTGCCGGCATCCAAAGGCATGGCGGTCCCGCCCACGCACGGCAACCCAATCACTCTCACCCCGGTCATTGCCGCTCCGCCAGCGCCCGCTGGCCGGTGGGCGCTTTTTCGCCGGCTCTGCCGTTATTACATGGATTGCCTCTTGCAGGACGAGGCCCCACAGTTACGCGCTTACGTCGAGAACCAGGACGACACCTGGATCGCCGTTGAGCAAGTCCCCTGGGCGCGGTTGGCCGCTGACGGAGATTTCGCTGTTTCGCTCGCGAGAGAACAAGCCCCATTCCAGCGTAACCGCGTCCGACGAGGAGAAGATGAATGCGTTTACATTTGCTACCCGCTCGTGTTCGTGAAGCCGAAGGAAGTTTCCGGCTTCGTTGTCCCGCTCTTCGCCCAACCCATGACGGCAGACTGGCGCGCCGGTGTTTTGCATCTTGAGCCGGACGGCCCCATCGCCGTGAACGGTGCCTGGCTCGGATACCGCTTTCCCAAAAGCGCCGAGCGCGGAGCGTTTCTGCGCGCGATGGGTTTTTTGAACGATGCGGACGGCGAGGAGGAGGATGGGGAACGCCCGCCGCCCGGACCGAGAGATTTCGCTCGTCTTGCGCAGGACGCCGCCCATTACGTGCATGATCCCGACCGATTCGCTGAACACATAGAGCCTCTGGCTCTAAACCCGGCGGGCGATTGGAAGAAAGCGAAACCAGGACTTTACAACTCTGCCATGCTCACCCTCGGGCCTCGCTTGCGCTACACGCGAAGTTTGCTGCGCGACCTCCGGGACATCGCTGAGAAATTTTCCGATGAGGAACTCGACCGGACCGCGCTGGCAGCTCTGTTCCCGCATGAGGAACTAACTTCCGACGGCCCAACACCAAACACGCCGTCCACAGGTAAACCTGCTCCTCCCCCGGTGTTCGGTGCCGACCAACTCGCGCAAACGCGGCTGCTACATCCGAGCCAACGCAGCGCCGTCGTGAATTCATTGGTCGAACCCGTCTCCGTCGTCACCGGACCGCCCGGCACCGGCAAATCGGAAGTCGTGGCGGCGATGCTGCTCAACCAGTTGCTCCGCGGCAACACGACGCTCTTTGCCAGCAAGAACCATCAAGCGTTGGACGCCGTGCTCCCACGACTCAACAGCGCAGTGGAAGGCGGTGACCTCATCATCCAAACCTCCAGCCGCGAACTCGCACAGCGTCAGAACTACCTCGGCAAACTGCAAAGCCTTCTTGCCCGACCGCCGCGACCAGATGCGGCGCAAGGAGAGGAGTATCGACGGCAGTTTGGAGAATTGTTCAATCGCCAGCGCGTGGCCCTCGCCGACATCTCAGCGCTGGAGCAAGCTCGAAAGGAGTATGAGACCCTCAACACGCAGTTTGAAGAATTGCGTAACACGCTTCCTCTCGCGGCCCAATCCCCCGAGGCGCTTGAACGCTGGCCGCGAGAGGTGACGCGTGAAAAGGTGGAATCCTTGGAGACGGAGTTACGCAGGGTGCTCGTCCGGCCGGGCAATTTTCTCAAGAGGCTGTGGCATTTCCTACGCCGGGGCCAGATGGAAGCGCGACGTGAAGCGGCCCGCGAGCCCTTGCTCTCGCTTCCGTGCCCGTTCGCCGACCGTGGTCTGCCGGATAGCGAAGCCACAGGCGATGCGTGGAGAGATTTCTTTGCAACATGGAAGACCTGGGCCGAAGCCACTCGCGTCGCGGCGGTGGTGCGCAGTTGCGAGCAACGCCTAGCTCAACTGCCACGAGCGGAGGACTGCAATCACCGGCTAGCAAACGCCCAACAAGCGATTGAAGAGCGGACTCGGGAATGGATGGGGTGGGCGGCAGGCGGCCTGCCTCATTCGCTCACTCCGGCTGACCGAGAAGCCTTGGCGAACTTGCGTGCAGGCATTCAGAATTGGGGACCCGGCCGTTTCGCCAAGCAACTGAAGCAGCATTTCCCGCTCATCATGCGGGCGTTTCCACTCTGGTCGGTGTCTAATCTCTCGGCTCGCAGCGCGCTGCCACTCGTGCCCGGATTGTTCGACCTTGTGGTGGTTGACGAGGCAAGCCAGTGCGACATCCCTTCCGTCGTACCGTTGCTTGCCCGCAGCACGCGAGCGGTGTTGGCTGGCGACCCCCAGCAACTCAAGCATGTCAGCACACTCGACGCGGTTGTTGAACAGACGTTGTTGGAGCAACACGGGCTGACAGAAGCACAAGTCCAGCGCTTCACGTATCGAGTGAACAGTGCCTTCGACCTCGCTGACGCGAACGCGTCTGTGCCTGACACCGCCCGCGTGCGCCTCGATTTGCATTTCCGCTCGCACGACCTCATCGCGGATTACTGTAATGAGGCTTTCTATGCCAGGACGCTCCATGTCGTCACCTTGACCGAGCGCCTGAACATCCCACGCGGTATGCAGCCGGGAATTCATTGGACCCACCTGGTCGGCAAGATGGAGCCTGGCACGACCGGCGTATGGTGCGCGGATGAGATCGAGGCCATTCGGGGCGAATTGTCCGGCCTGGCAGCTGGTGGTTATCGCGGGACCGTTGGCGTCGTCACGCCGTTTCGTCAGCAGATGATTCGGCTCAAAGATACGCTTGAAGCAGGCGATGCCCTGCCGGCCGACTTCATGGAGCGAGTACGTTTCCTCGCCGCAACCGCCCACGGGTTTCAAGGCGATGAACGCGACCTGATTCTATTTAGTCTTTGCGGCGGCCCCGACATGCCCCAAGGCTCGACGATTTTCCTGCGTGAAAACCCGAACCTCTTCAACGTCGCAGTCTCCCGCGCCCGCGCCGTTTTGCATATCGTTGGAAACCGCGACTGGGCGCTCAATTGCGGCGTATCCTTCATCGAGAAGCTGGCGAAGCGCACCCTGCCGAATGCCGGGGCAGCTCGGGCTGCACGACCTGAACCCTATCAGTCGCCTTGGGAGAAAGTGTTGGCCGAAGCATTGCGACAAGCCGGCATCGCAGTCGTTCCGCAATATCCCATCGCGGGCCGTTTCCTCGACTTGGCAATCTTGAGTCCACGAAAAATTGACGTGGAAGTTGACGGCGAATCCGTCCACCGAACAGCAGGCGGTGGCCGCAAGGATGATGACCATTGGCGCGACCTCCAACTTCAGAGTCTTGGTTGGCAGGTCTGCCGATTTTGGGTTTACGAGTTGCGGGAGAACCTCCCCTGCTGCTTGCAAAAAGTTTCAAAGCTGCTCATGCCGTGATGCTCCAAGCTCGACCATGACTCAAATTGACCCCGCGCGACCAACCGTTCTCTGAGATTTGACGTTCAGCAGGACAAATAAACTTATGAACCTACTCGAAAAACTTCGCACGGCTGCCGCCGACCTTCCGCCTGGCACGCGCGTCATTGGTATTGATCTGGGCACCGCCAATTCCACCGTCGCTCAAGTGCGGCTTCCGAAGGCACACCAGCGAGTAAGGGGTCAAACTATAGTCTCGACATAAATTGATGTCGCTGGCAAGCATTTTCTCATGCCGCGCAAATTAAGAGTCGAATTTCCCGGCGCCATCTATCACGTCATGAGCCGCGCCAACGGAACGGGGGACATCTTTGAAAGCGATGTGGACCGGCAGGATTTTGTCAAAACCCTGGCCGAGGCTTGTGAGAAGACAGGCTTTGAGGTTCAGGCTTACTGCCTCATGCGCAATCATTTTCACCTGGTGGTCGAGACGCCCCAAGGGAACCTGGAAGAGCCTCAATGCCAAGTTACATCGCTGGCGAAAGACTCACCAAACCCTGAAGAATTAGTCCAGACTATAGTTTGACCCCTAGGTTGCTCGCCGAAGATGCGCTGCTCATTGCCTTCACTGGCGATCCTGCCTCGCCGCAATGGCTCGCCGAAACCGACGCGGAAAAACTCGTCGGCTTGAAGCCGGACGCCAATGTCCCACCCGACATCGCCGTTCATCAACTTGCTTCGGTTACAGACCATTTGCCCGGCATGATTCCGATGCTCGACGAGTTCGCCCGCAACCGGGGCCAGCAACTCCTCGAAGCCCATCGCCGCGTCCGCAGCGCCGCCGGGGCCAAGGGCAGTTACCGCATTGATCACAGCCCGCCGGACGTGCTGGGCATCTATATTTTTCTACCGGTTGCCAAGTTATGAGCCGAAAACGAACATCAGAGCCTTCTCAGATTGGCTGCTACCGGCTCGAAAACGGTCTGGCTGGTTGGCAGATTGTGCCGACACCGTTGGCACAATTCATTCGTGACTCAATTGTGTCAGCAGTGATGACGCAATTTATCCGCCGCAAGATTTTCCCGACCGTGTCGCGACAATTGGCAGTGCAGGAGATGACAACATGAAACAAAAGCTCGCTCTGGTGAAAAGTGCATCCGCCACGCCGGCCAAGCCCGGCGCGAAGGGGCTGCTGACGGACGTGCGGGAGCTAATCCTATCGGCACGGCAATCCGTCGCGCAATCTGCCAACTCGACACTGGCCTTGCTCTATTGGGAAATCGGCCGCTGCATTCGTCAAGATGTGCTGAAATCGAAGCGGGCTGGTTACGGTGAGCAGATTGTCGCCGCGCTGGGGCGGCGATTGGAGCGGGAGTTTGGGCGTGGTTTTGGCGAGAAAAACTTGCATCGAATGATTCAGTTTGCGGCGGTTTTTCCTGATGAAAAGATTGTCGCCGCACTGCGGCGACAATTGGGCTGGACTCACTTTAAGACCATCATCCCGATTGCCGACCCGCTCAAGCGCGACTTCTGCGCGGAAATGTGCCGCATTGAGCGGTGGAACACGCGGACGCTGGAAAAGAAGATCGGCGGAATGCTGTTCGAGCGAACGGCACTGTCAGAAAAACCGGCCAAGCTGGCGGCGATGGAACTGAAACAATTGCGCGAGGAGGACAAGTTGACGCCCGACCTGGTCTTCCGTGATCCCTATCTGCTGGGATTTCTTGGTCTCAAAGATACCTATGCCGAGAAGGATCTGGAGGCGGCGATCCTGCGTGAGATTGAGGCGTTCTTGCTCGAGCTGGGAGTGGGCTTCGCGTTCGTGGAACGGCAGAAGCAAATGCAGATTGATCACAAGGATTACTACCTCGACCTGCTGTTTTACCACCGGCATTTGCGCCGGCTGGTGGCGATTGACTTGAAGTTGGAAGAGTTCAAGCCGGGCGACAAAGGGCAGATGGAGCTGTATCTGAAATGGCTCGACCGCCACGAACGCAAGGAGGGTGAGGAAAAACCCATCGGATTGATCCTGTGCGCGGGAAAATTGCAGGAGACGATTGAACTGCTGGACCTGGAGCAAAGCGGCATCCGGGTCTCATCGTATTGGACCGACGTTCTGCCGAAAAAGGAACTGGAGCGCAAACTGCATAAAGCGGTGTTGCTGGCACGGGCGCGACTTGCGGGAGACACGGAGAGGGGAGACGCGGAGACGCGGAGACCCTGAACCTATGGCCAACATTCGCTCATTCAAAGAACTCAAGGTCTGGCAGCGCTCAATGGATGCGGCGGTAGCCGTGTTTGAACTCAGCAAGCGCTTTCCGGACGCTGAAAAGTATTCGTTCACGAACCAGATCCGGCGCGCATCGCAGTCCGTTCCATCGAACATTTCCGAAGCCTGGCGCAAGCGCCGCTACGCCGCCGCCTTTGTCAGCAAGCTCAATGACTCCGAAGGCGAGGCTGCCGAAGTTCAAACCCGGCTCGAACTCGGTCGTCGCTTTGGTTACGTCACGCAAACGGACGCCACTCGTCTCGATCAGGAATACGAGGAAATCCTCGCCATGCTCACCGACATGGCGAGTCACCCCGAACAATGGACGATCCGCAAATGAATCTCCGTGTCTCCCGGTCTCCGTGTTTGGAAATCTCCGCGTCTCCGCGTCTTCGGAGACCTCCTTCATCGCCATCACGTCCGAAGGCGGACTTCTGCCCGCAGATTTTCTCCACGAACTGCCCGACCTAAAGACCAGCATCGAGGGCGTCACGCCCGTTGCGTATCATCTTGCGGAGGGTGAACGGGTCAACGAGCATATCAACCGGGGTTGGCATCGTCTCAAAGGTTGCTGGGAGAATTTCAAAAAGGCCGTTGCCCAGAAACCAGCCGGCGAACCCACCACCACCGAGACGTGCCCACGCGTTTGGAACCCCCAGCACACTTCATGATGACGAATCTGAGTCCATGGATCACCACGTGCGACTGGTCCCCGATTCGCGATTCGTCGCTGGAAGAGATGTTTGGCATCCTCGCCGCGCCAAGCGATCGTGGCGGCGGCTCATGGACCTACTTCCGCGAACTCAAGAAGTGCGTTGGTGGCGATGCCATTTGGATCGGCCACGGCAATGCGGAAGTTTACGGCCTTTTCCGCCTGATCTGTTGGAAGCTGAACATCAAGCAATGGTTCTTCGATTCGAATCTCAGCCGACCGAGCTTGATGATCAAAAAGCTCACCCCGATCGAGCGCATATCAGCATGACTTGACCTGCTTGCTCGGGCATCATCGTCGCGTTGAAACTGCAACCGAATCCGTTCTATCGACCTGCACTGAAGGCAGTGCGCCAGCATGTGCGTTGGCAGAAGTCATGGGGCGGAGTGGTCTTTCGGTCCGTTCCATTGGAATTCGCCAAGCCCGAACAGATTGTCGATGGCCAGGGAGCCAGGAAATCAGATGCACGTTGGAGTCCGCCTGGCAACATCAAGGCCTTGTATTGCAGCTTGCGTCCGGGAACAGCGGCTGAGGAAAGCATGAGTCTATTCGAGGCGGTGGGCTTGAAACGGGCAACGGTAAAGCCTCGCTTGATCGTAGGTATT
>JBBRPK010000024.1:0-53609 GCA_038228235.1 Verrucomicrobiota bacterium | reverse complement strand
GAGGTTTATAAGGAAGGGAAGACGGCACTGGACGGCACTGACGCCTTTGCTCCATACTGCCATCGTAATTATCGTTGAACTTACGAAATCACTTCGGCACAAAAACGGCACTTTCTACGACGGCACTGCGGCCCGTAACAGTTGCAGACAATAAATGAGACTCGCGGCTTTCAATTCCTGCGCGCTGTTGATATTCCTGCGTAGCGTGATTTGCTACGGAGATCCAGAACAGGCGGAGCCCTCGAAATTTTCCATCCACTCTGGACCACTCGCCATGAAGCCATTAGATCAACCGCCCCCGACTCGAACATCATCTCCCGCGCTTTCGATGGCCCGGTCAATCAGATCATTGATGGACAAGGTTCTGACAACAATTTCCTAAAAATGGGACCATGAACCGCATCCGAGTCCTTCCCGAGCAAGTCGCCAACCAAATCGCCGCCGGCGAGGTCGTGGAGCGGCCCGCCAGTGTGGTTAAGGAGTTGGTGGAAAACGCGCTCGATGCCCAATCAACCCGCATCACGGTCGACATCCAAGCGGGGGGTCGCAGCCTCATTCGCGTCACCGATGATGGCATGGGAATGAGCCGGGATGACGCCTTGCTTTGTCTGGAACGTCATGCGACCAGCAAAATACAGCGCGCCGAAGATCTCAGCGCCATTGCCACCATGGGTTTTCGGGGCGAGGCCTTGCCCAGCATCGCCAGTGTTAGCCGAATGACTCTGACCACGCGCGAGCGAGAAGGAAGTTCCCCTGCCGCTACGCAAATTATCATCAATGGGGGCAAGTTGCTGGAAGTGAGGGAAGCGGGGAGCCCGATTGGGACCAGTCTGGAGGCGCGGCAATTGTTTTTTAATCTGCCGGCGCGACGGAAGTTTTTGCGCAGCGAGGAGACTGAGTACGCCCACATTCAGCATTACATGACGCTGGCCGCGCTGGCCTACCCGGAAGTGGCCTTCACCCTCACGAAAGACACACGCCTGGTATGGCAACTGCCCGGGATCGTCTTAGACCGCGCGGCCCGCCTCTTGGCGTTGCGTGAACGGATGCGCGCCATTTATGGCAGTGAGCAAGAGCTGTTGCCGATCGATTTTTCGATGAAGGAGGCAAGCCTGGGCGGGATGGAAGCGGACGCTGGGACTGGCTCCATTCCCCCCGCTCCCTCCGCACCGTCGTCGTTCCGCCTCTGGGGTTTGATCGGCAAACCAGGGGTTTCGCGGTCCACGCGCGATGAACAGCATCTTTTTGTGAACCGGCGTCCGGTGGAAAACCGCGGCCTGAATTACGCCCTGCTGGAAGGTTATCACACAGCGCTGATGAAAGGACGCTACCCGGTTTGCTGCCTTTTCCTGGAAATTGAGCCCGCCGCGGTGGACGTGAACGTTCACCCGTCCAAACGCGAAGTGAAGTTCCACGACGAAAGAGAGGTGCGCCAGTTGGTGGCGAATGCCATTCGGCAAGGCCTGCTCGATTATCATGCTGGCAGTCCCGACAAAGCATCCCTGGCGCCCGTGGCTCTTCCCGCTCCCACCCTGCAACCAGAACTCGTCGCGCCTCCCCCCACGAAAGAGTTTCCACAATTCACGCCTCTGACCGGGACGGCTCTGAGCGCATGGCTGCACCAAGGCCGGAAGCCGCTCGCGCCGCCTCCGGGGACACCGGTGAGCTCGCCAATGCCTCCTGCGTCGGCAGTTAGGCCTTCCTTCGGCGCGCTTGCTCCGGACTCCGAAGCCGCATCCGCTTCTCCGCCTGAACCCGGCTTCCCCGTCCGCGTTCCAAACCTGGACGGTCCAACTCCCTTGCTAAAAGTGCCGCTTCGCCTGGTGGGGGTGATTGGAAAATTATATGTGGTTCTCGAATCCGATCGGGGATTGGTCTTAATGGATCAGCACGCGGCACACGAGAGAATCCTTTTCGAGCAAATGCTGACCCGGTTGGAAAAGGGCAACGCCGCCTCCCAGAAACTACTTTTGCCCGAGACGGTGGAACTCTCGGCCAAGGAGGCTCACTTCCTTCGGGAGCAACTGCCCACGCTGACTCGCCTTGGCGTGGGCTTGAATGAATTTGGCGATCGCACTTTTCTTCTCGATGCCCTTCCCCCCTTCGTGAAAGTGAAGGATGCGCGACGGTTTATTTTAGATTTGGTGGATGAACTCAAAGCGGCCGGACAGGAAGTCAATACTTTGCGGCTAGGCGAGCATACCATCGCCAAGACGGTCTGCAGGCACGCCGTTAAAGCCAACGATCCTCTCTCCGGCGCAGAGCTGGAAAATTTGGTTGCCGACTTGCGCCAGTGCGCCATGCCTTACACGTGTCCCCACGGGCGCCCGACGCTGATCGAGATGAATTACCGCGAATTGGAGAAGAAGTTCGGGCGGCAGCAATGAAGCGACCCGCAGGTTCTGGAACAAGAGGCGTGTGCGTTCCGCTGCGAAATCTGGGATCATCCGGGGATTTCCCAGCCGCCCGGATTGTGGCTTCCAGCCTTTCACGCTGCTGCCGGTTGGATGTCCTCGATTTTAGCGTGTTCCTGCAGGAAATCCATCACGCTCTCGTGGAGTAAATCCCGGTGAACATCCTGCACCCCATCGCGTTCTTGCAATTCTTTCAAAAACTTCTGCGGCGTCATTTTATAGGCGTGGGCCAGCGACACAATCCGGGCATTGAGTTCCTCCTCAGAAACGCGGATGCCTTCCTTTTCCGCAATTTTTTGAAAGAGAAATCTGGCCTTGACTCTGCTTTTGGATCCCTGCTGTGCTAAGGCGTAAATCTGGTCCTTCTGCTGGTCAATCACTTCTTTCGAAACACCTCGCTTCTGGTAATCATCGACAATTTCGTAAACCAACTTGCGCGTTTCCTGCTGCATCGGAGTTTCCGGCAACTCGAAGTTGACCCGCGCTAACAGGGCGCTGACGACTTGATTTCGGATATCCCGCTTCTGTTTGGAATTGAGCTCTGCCTGCAAATCGCTTCGCACTCCCTCGCGCAGTTTCTCCAGGTTCTCCGCCTCATAAGATGCGGCGAACGCGTCATTGAGCTCGGGCAAAATCCGTTCCTTGATCTCAACCACCTCGACTTCATAAAGCCCCTGCTTGCCGGCCAGTTGGCTCGTGACAAAGTCGGCTGGAAAATCAATAGTGACCGCGCGCTTATCTCCCGCTTTCGCGCCCATGAGTTGTCCGGCGAACCCCGGCAGAAAAGATCCCTGCCTGGCTTCAATCCAAAAATTCTTTTGCTCGGTGAGTCCGCGGGCGACAGGAGCTAGATCTGTGATGGGCTTGCCCTCGCAAGTGCCAGTATAATTAACCACCACGAAATCGCCTTCCTGCAAGGGGCGTTCGACGGTTTTAAAGTCAGCTTTCTGCGCTCGGAGCGCATCTAATGCCGCATCCATGTCCGCAGCGGTAACCGTCCGGTTCTCCCGGTTGGCTGGCAGCCCCCGATAGTCCGGGAGCTCGAAATCAGGCATCGTTTCGACGGTGGCCGCGAACTGGAGAGCCTGGCCGCGGCCAAACTGAATTTCTTCGATCTCAGGATAGCCCACCACATTGAGCTTCTGGTCTTTGATCCCCTGCCGATAGGAATCGGAAATGAGCTTGCGCTTGGCCTCGTCGAGAATTTCTTTTTCGTATTTCTTAAAAAGCATCTCCTCCGGGGCTTTGCCTGCCCGGAAGCCCGGCACCGCCGCTTGTTTTTGAAAGTCCTTTATGACCGTCTTGAAAGTCCCATCCACGGTCGTGGAGTCTATGTCAAAGCGCACCAACTTTTTGCAGGGGGCCAAATTCTCAACGGTTACATTCACAATAAATCTTTTCGTCAGTTAATAAAAAACATTCTCGCTTCAACTTCCTTGCCATTTTTCTGCGAAAGCGCGAGAGCGGAAAGCTACGAAAGGGCCAGGGCAAAGTCAAGCGAGGGGACCGTGTTTTGCGGCCGCGCCGGCAGGATTTCGAGCGCGCAATCCGTTTGACTTCGACGGCGTCGATTGCTAAAACCTCTGGCCGTTCATGAAGATCAGCAGCGCACAGACCAAACCCAAATATCGTCGCATCTTGCTCAAGCTCAGCGGCGAGGCATTGGGGGGGGAAAAGGGGTTCGGTATATGTCCCGAATCTATTCAAAACATGGCCCAGCAGATTCGCGAAGTTCGTGAATTGGGGGTGGAGATCGTAATTGTTATCGGAGGTGGCAACATTTTTCGAGGGTCAGCGGGAAGCCAGGGAGGGATTGAGCGGGCGACTGCCGATTATATGGGCATGCTCGCCACCGTCATCAATGCTCTGGCCCTGCAAGATGGTCTGGAGAAGGCCGGGGTGGCGACGCGCGTGCAGAGCGCCATCACCATGCACCAGGTGGCCGAGGCCTTTATTCGACGGCGCGCCGTCCGGCATTTGGAAAAAGGAAGAGTGGTCATTTTCGGCGGGGGCACCGGCAACCCCTACTTTTCAACCGACACCGCTGCCGCTTTGCGAGCAAATGAAATCGGGGCTGAAGTCATCCTCAAAGCCACCAAAGTCGATGGCATCTATGACTCCGACCCGCACAAAAACCCACACGCTAAACGCTTCTCCCAGATTGGTTATCTGGATGCCCTCCAAAAACAACTGAAAGTCATGGACTCCACCGCCTTCTCTCTTTGCATGGACAACAAAATATCAATCATTGTTTTCGATTTATTCAAGCCTCATAACCTTCGCAGCGTCGTCATGGGTGAGAAGGTTGGCACCCTCGTCACAGGCTGACCTGAGCTATGCACGCAGAACGCTCCCGACCCCCGGCCGATTGTCGCGGGTATTTCCCGCTCGTCCAGGCCGCTGAACAATCCTGCGGGCCGGACGCCGTTCCTGATCTGATTGTTTCTCCCTGCCATGACTTTTTTATCACGCGAGGATGCCGGGCATAAACTTGGTCTCTATATTCGCGAGAATCATATTGAGGCCGACGAGGTGCTTGGTCTTCCACGCGGGGGAGTCATCGTCGCGGCGAGAGCGGCTCAGTTCCTTCTCCTGCCCTTGGACGTGGTTGTGGTCCGCAAGATAGGTCACCCGCGCCATCGTGAATTTGCGGTCGGCGCGCTGGCGGAAGGGGAGGTGGTTGTTTTGGATCAAAGCGCTATTGAATCTACTCACGTAAGTCGCCGCGAATTGGATGAAGTCATCGCCGAGGAAAGACAACGTTTGCGGGAATACCAGCTCAAGTTCGGACAGAGCGCTGCCCCAAGCCTGGCGGGAAAAAGGGTATTCGTAGTGGACGACGGATTGGCGACAGGGGCCACCGCGGAAGCCGCCGTGCTGTCGGCCAGGAAAAGAGGGGCCGCCAAAGTGATGGTAGCAGTGCCGGTCGCCTCCGAGAGCGCGCGCGAGCGCCTGGAGGGGGTAGCAGACCAAGTAATCGCCCTTTTGGTTGACCCTGCCTTCGAGGCTGTGGGCCGTTATTACGAGCACTTTACCCAAACCACGGACGAGGAAATAGTGCCTCTTTTAGAGAACAGCCGGAAATAAAGGTTTGTTAGAATTCCCCAGCTTTTCTAAAAAAAGCCTCATTTCTGCGGGTTTCACCCCATTGTCCCTTGCGCCGAGTTCAAGCATCCTAACCTCAATAGTTGGTTTACAGGAGAAAATTATGCATATTCTGTGGACGATAATAATAGGGTTTGTTGCGGGATTAATCGCGAAACTTCTAGTGCCGGGAAGGGATGGGGGAGGTTTCATTTTGACTACCCTGCTGGGAATTGCCGGGGCCTTTGTGGCCAAGTACATCGGCATCGCTATGGGTTTCTATCGAGACACTGATAGCGTAGGCTTCCTCGCGGCCGTGATCGGCGCAATCCTTATTTTGGTGGTCTATCACCTGTTTCGCCGAAGCAGGACTCCATAATCAAAAGTGCCGCAGCACCTGGCTCAAAGATGCGTGGCACTGACCAAGCGAGGGCGGCTCGCGGGCCGGACTTTGGTTACAGGGTATGTCCTTCAACCGAAGCCAGGCTGCATCTGACTCTGTCATCGACGCTGCCTAAATCGTAAACTCCATCGGCACTGCATTGGGGTTTGGAACGGAGGTATTTATCCGAACCAAAAAGGTCGGAATCGACTGGAGCGTCCGCTTTTGCCTTCCGGTTTTCTTGGGCCCAGACGGATTTGGCGTTTTCCATCTGCCGGAGATTAGCGATGCACACACTCCTTCGGCTGGCATCCCGATAGCGAACAAAGGCGGGGACTGCGATGGCAGTTAACAACCCGACGATAGCCACTACGACCATGATTTCGACCAGGGTGAACCCGGATTTCCGAACAAGACTGATTTTCATTGGGAGAAGCTGCACCAACTCGCCCCTTCTGGCTATTGGGAGGGATACCTGCGGCGACCCCCGACTTTCCCCTATTTTCCTTACCAAGTTCCCGCAATTTCAAAATGGCATCCGCCTCATTTCAATGCTTTTGGTTTTCAAAGCAATACAGGGCTTTCTCGGTGCGGATGTAAATGCGATTTCGCTCGATGAGGGGCGTGGCATAGATTTTCTCCCGGAAGTTGTGAGAGGAGATGATATTCCATTCCATCCCGCTGGCTACCACGCTCAGGACGCCTTGCTCACTCGCGAAGTAAACTTTCCCATCACCTGCCACCGGCGAAGCGAAATAACCGCCCATCCCCCCCGCCCGCTCCTCCTGCAACATCCGTCCGGTGGCCGCATCAAGCTTCGTGACGATGCCTCCATCTTTGACCATCCACACAATGCCTTTGTCAACTAGCGGCGTAGAGACATAAGGCACCCCGCGCTGATGTTTCCAAAGGACGGCGCTCGCGCTCAACTCTCCGTGACCGGAGGGTTTCAAGCTCAACAACGCATTTTGGGCTCGTTGAAAAAAGGCGGCGTGCCGCTCCCATTCCTTTTGGTCCAGGGTGCCACTCTGGTCGAGGTCCATCCGATAGAACCGGTCTAACACTTCGCGATCATTAATCTCAGTCCTGCTCAGTTTGCCATCCTGGTTCTTATCCCATTTCGCCAGGGCCGCGGACCAGGAATCAAGTGCGATGCGCTTGCCGGCATCTCCCCCGGGAGCCCAGGAAGCCATGTAAACTTGTTCCCCCACCGGGACCGGAATCGGAATGACGATGCGGGCCAACCCATTTATCCACCATAGTTTCTCGCCGCTGGCGGGATCATATCCTGCCAACTCGAGCGCGCCTGCCACGAGCAGTTGTTTGCGCCCGTTGGAGGTCCAGACCGCAGGTGTGGAATAACTGCGCACGGCGCCGGGTCTTGCCATTTTCCAAAGGGTTTTCCCCGTGCGGCTATCCAGCGCCATCAGAAAACTATCCAGATCGTGGTCTTCTTGCAGGATAATTTTTTCATCAATCAGGACAGGGGAACTGCCAGCCCCATACTCGTCCCGAAACGGTCCCATGGGCCGCTCCCAAATCTTGTTGCCCTCCAAATCGTAACAGATGAGGCCATAGCTTCCAAAAAAAACGCACACTCTTTGCCCGTCCCACGCGGCCGTGGATGCGGCTGGACTGCCTGAACCATGATGAAACTCTTCGACGCGGCCCGCAGGAGCGATTTGCTTCCAACGCACTCGGCCGGTTTCTGCATCCAGGGCCACGGTCGCCAACTCCTTCTCCCCGTCCTGATACGTGGTTAAAATTATCCTGCCGTCACAAATAATGGGAGTGGAATGTCCCGGCTCAACTGGCACTCGCCAGACCAGCCCCTCGGGCGCATCAAAGTGGTCTGGCAATGGACCCACGGCACCGCCGGGCACCCCGCCATCCGAGCGAAAATATTTCAGAATCGTTGAATCCGCTGCATTCGCGGCCCAGCCGGCGGTCGCCTCCATGAGGAAGCAAGCCAGAACAAAAAGGCGAAATTGCATAGTGGCAAAAGGATGCCTGCTGGCGCGGCGAACGCACGCCTAAAATGGCGCGCCCAGGCGACGGGCGAGGCTGCACATGCGACCTGAAGTTTGGGCGTGCGCTGAATCCTTTTTGCTTCTACGGTTGATGCGATTTATGGCGACGATCAAAGCCTTCCCCGCGTTACGACCCAGCCCGGAATGGGCCAGCTCCATCTGTGAATTACCTTACGACGTCATGTCCTCCGCTGAGGCGCGTGAAGTGGCGGTGGATAATCCCTTGAGTTTCCTGCACGTCAGCAAACCGGAGATTGACCTGCCCCCGGCCACGGACCTGGACGACCCGATGGTGTATGCGAAGGGGAAGGAGAACTTTTCCCGCCTGATCGCGGAGGGGGCGCTTCGCCAGGACGCCCGTCCCTCCTTCTATCTCTATCGGCAAATCATGGGTACGCACAGTCAGACAGGATTGGTGGGTGTGGCCAGTTGTGATGAATATCTGAAAGGCATCATCAAAAAGCATGAGTTGACCCGACCCGATAAAGAAGAGGATCGCGTGCGCCATATTGAAACGCTCCATTCTCAAACGGGACCAGTTTTCCTGGTCTATCGATCGGATGGGAAATTGGACAGTTTCGTTCAGAAAGGAACGGCTAGGAAACCCGAGGTCGATTTCACGGCGAAAGATGGCGTGCGCCACACCTCTTGGGTTATTGATCAGGCAAACGACATTGACTTCCTTACCTGCACTTTTGCTGGCATCTCAGCTCTCTACATCGCGGATGGACACCACCGGAGCGCCGCCGCCGCGCGCGTGGCCCAAAGCCGTCGAGGAGCGGGCCAAAGCGGTTGGTTTCTTTCTGTTATTTTTCCGCATAACCAGGTTCGGATTCTGCCCTACAACCGGGTGTTAAAAGACTTGAACGGCCAATCATCGGGGGAGTTGCTAGAAAAGCTTCAAACTGTGTTCATCATCGAGCCAGAACGCGCCGTTCAGCCAAGACGCAAACATGAGCTGGGATTTTACTTCCAGAGGCAATGGCACGTGCTCACTTTCCGCCCTGAGCTAACCGACATCGGGAGCCAAATAGAGCAGCTCGATGTAACCTTGCTCCAGAAATATGTCTTAGGCCCCCTCTTTGGCATCGATGATCCACGCACCAGCAAGCGCATTAACTTCGTTGGCGGCATCCGTGGCGCCGCTGAGCTGGAAAAATCGGTGGACAGCGGAGAATGCTCCTGCGCCTTCTCCATGTTCCCGACCAGCATTGAGGATCTGATGGCCATCGCCGATGCCGGGGGCATCATGCCACCGAAGAGCACTTGGTTCGAACCGAAGCTGCGCGACGGAATGTTCTGCCACATGTCAGGCGAAGGGACCATGACTGAACCCTCGCCGTGAAAAACAGTTCCATCGCCAGAAACTCCGAGGCCGTTTCAGGGAGCGGGTGGATCCTCGGTTCTGTCGGGGCGAACGTTTCGTTCGTGGGGACCGATGCGCGAAGGTGCTGGCTAGCCTGGCGTGGGGAGCCGTTCTGCTAACGGGATGCGAGCCGGACGATGTGCCGCGCTTCTCTCCTGACGGTAGAGATTCGGTCTATGCGTTAGGAGTTAAACCACGGGAAGTCGTTCCGGTGCCCGATAAAGCATCGTCGCAGCGCAGCCCGGCACCTCCAGCGGTTGTGCTCGTGCGCCATTCAGAGCAGGGCCGCACAATTGGTCCGGAGCTTCCACTGCAGGAAGCCTGAGCACCACATTTGCCGCCGTCCGCGTCTGCGATCTTCTTCCCGTGCAGCCTGCCCTTTTTTCGAAACCCGATCTCGATGGTATGGAGAAACGGTCAGTGGCTGCCGGTCCTTGGTTGGAGGGTTGTAGTCCAAAGAGCGACAAGGCAATTACAGTCTCGCCGATTTCGGTCGATGAGCCAAACGGGCAAGATAACAACGTGAAGACTCCGATCGTTTTTGCAATCAGCGGTTTGTTGCTTGGATTGGGCGCAGAAGGCCTGAAAGCAGATTCCACCTGGGTATATGCCGTGCAGATTAGCGCGACTGCGCAAGTATCTCCGCCCCAGATTACGCTGAACTGGGAGCCCGACCCTTATGGGGCGAACAGTTATACAATCTATCGCAAATCCAAGGATGCGAACAATTGGGGTGGAGGCACAACACTGTCCGGCTCGGCCAGCAGTTTCGCGGACAATAGTGTCTCGGTGGGCTTAGCTTACGAATACGCGATCATCAAATCCGCCTCCCTGGGCTATACCGGCTATGGCTACATCTATGCGGGTCTGGATACGGATTTAGTGGAGAGCCGCGGGAAGATGGTGTTGGTGGTGGACACCACTTACGCCAGCCAACTCAGTGGCGAGTTGGGCCGCCTGCAAAGCGATCTTATCGGGGATGGTTGGGCGGTCGCCCGACTTGATGTTTCGCGAACGGACACGCCTGGCAGTGTGCGCTCGGGCATCCAGGCCATCTATAATTCTGACCCGGGGAATGTAAAGGCGGTGTTTTTGTTCGGCCACGTGCCCATCCTCCGTTCAGGCAACCTTAACGTCGATGGACACCAGGCCCGGCCCATGCCGGCCGATTCCTATTATGGCGATATGGATGGGAGCTGGAATGACCAGAGCTTCCTGCCCTCAGATGTGGAGCTGATGGTCGGACGAGTGGATATGTTTAATTTGCCAGGAAATGGGGCTGCTACTCCCTGGCCGAGTGAATTGGAACTGCTGCGGAATTATCTTAATAAGGATCATAATTGGAGGAACAAACTGATTAACGTGCCCCGGCGGGCATTGCTCGGGAGCCGGTTCGGGGATTTCGGGGGCGAGGCCTTTGCCGCAAGCGGCTTCCGCAACTTCGAACCATTTGTGGGCCCCGGCAATACCGTTCTGGCCAATGAACAGGATGCGGCCCCGGCAGAGCAGAGATGGGGTTCAATGCTGGCGGCGGGCAGTTACCTTTGGGCTTACGGCTGCGGTGGCGGGAGCTACACCAGCATGAGCGGGATGGGAACTCACGGGACTTATGGGGATGTCTGGAGCACTGATATTGTGGGAGGCGACGCCAAAGCGGTGTTCTTTATGATGTTTGGCAGTTGGCTGGGCGAGTGGGACAGTCAGGACAATCTTATGCGCTCGGCGCTGGCGACCTCGATGGGTTTGACTTGTTCCTGGGCGGGCCGGCCGCATTGGTACTATCATCATATGGGGTTGGGAGAACCCATCGGGTATAGCGCCCGCCTTACCCAAAACAATGGCGGCCTCTATCAGAATCAGGTGAATCAAAATCTGCGCGGCATCCACATTGCGCTGATGGGCGATCCAACGCTCCGGATGCATCCTGTGGCGCCGCCCTCCGGTCTGACCGCCAACGGCGTCAACCTGAACTGGACCGCATCGCCTGATTCCGTGGCGGGTTATCATGTTTATCGTGCGGCCACTGCCGCGGGACCTTTCACGCGCCTGACCCCGTCGCTGCTCAGTGGCACCAGCTTCAGTGATTTAAACGCGCTGGCCGGCACGTCCGCCTACATGGTGCGAGCGGTGAAGTTGGAAAACACACCGAGCGGCACCTACTTCAACCTCAGCCAGGGCGCGTATGTCAATGGCAGTTCTTCCGGCAATCCCACACCGATCGTTACCGTGACGGGGCCCGGTCCCAGCGCGACCGTCTCGGGGGCGGCGGTAAGCGTCTCCGCAAGTGTGTTGAACATCCCCAGTGTGGCCGGGGTGCAGTTCAAATTGGACGGTTCCAATCTTGGGGGCCCAGCTGGAGTCATGCCTTATACTACAGTGTGGAATAGCACCAAAGCCAGCAATGGGTCCCATCGGCTCGCGGCAGTGGCGATAGATTCCCTGGGGGTTCAAACTTCTTCAGCCGAACTAACGGTGACCGTCAATAATGCTGCGGTGGTGAACAACAATCTCCCTCCCAATACTACCTTGTGGGTGGACGACGCCTTGCCCGGAGGAGCCGTTCCTGGAAGCGACGGAGGCGACACATGGAATTGGGTCAGCGGCCCCCCGGCGCCGTTTTCCGGCACGGTGGCCAGCCAGTCGAGCATTGGCGCGGGAGAACATCAGCACTTCTTTGATTGGGCGGCTAACCCACTGCCTGTCAATGCCGGCGATGTCGTGTTTGCTTACGTTTACCTTGATCCGAGCAATATGCCGAGCGAGGCGATGCTGCAGTGGAACGATGGGACCTGGGAACACCGGGCCTATTGGGGCGCGAATAACATCCAGGAAGGTGTGGATGGCACCGTGAGCCGCTTTTACGCAGGCCCCTTGCCCCAGGCCGGACAGTGGGTGCGTCTGGAAGTGCGCGCCAGCCAGGTGGGCTTGCAGGGCAGCCGATTGAAGGGAATGGCCTTTACACTCTTTGGGGGCCGCGCAACCTGGGATTGTGCGGGGAAACATCCGGCGTCCGGCCTTTCCATCAAGGGCGTCGCCCAAGGCATCGCGCTTAGCTTCCCCACCGTGGCAGGCCAAACTTACCAGGTGCAGTACAAAACCTCTCTCCTGGGAACAAGCTGGACTGATCTCAACAGTTCCTTCGTCGCCACCAACTCGATAACGACTGTGACCGACACCGTATCCAAGTCGGTTCGGCAACGCTTTTATCGGGTGAAGCAATGAAAGCAGATAGAGGTCCTTCGCGGAGTGTAAATTAGACTTTTAAGTCTGGTAGTGGTGCTTTTTTTCCAAATGGCGCGTCCAAAGTGAAATCGGAAGAGTCAGGATCAAATAGCCAATCGCCAGCGGCAGATAACTTTCGAAGGCGCTATAGGTGTTCGAATTTACCTCGCGGGCGTTCAAAGTAAACTCGCTTATACCTATAATGGAGAGGAGTGAGGAGTCTTTGATCAGCGACACAAACTGTCCGGCCAAGGGGGGCAGACTTTGGCGCAACGCCTGGGGAAAAATCACGTAACGATAAGTCTGGGCGTTGGTCAGGCCGACGGCTTGGGCGGATTCGAGTTGGGATTGGCCAACGCTTTCAATCCCGGCCCGAATGATCTCTGCAATGTAAGCGCCGCTGAAGAATGAAAGGGTGAGGATGCCCACTCTATAAGGATTGCTGACCTGGAACGCCTCGGCCACCACATAGAAAAAGATTAAAATTTGCACGAGCAACGGGGTGCCGCGCACGCCTTCGACATAGATTTTGCTGAAGTACCGCAGCGGCAAAAAACGGCCGCGTTGAGCAGTCGCGAAGAACAAGCCAATACACGTGCTCAACGCCAGGCTCGCGAGAGAAATCCAAACGGTCGTCAGCCACCCCTGGATGAATTTCTGCCGGTATTGATAGATCGCCGGCCAGCCCCAGTGGTAATTGAGTTGCTGGAACGAAAAATAAAACAAAAGGGCTATCAACCATAGCGCGATGAGAAAATTCAGCGCCCGCAAAGGCCAGGGAAGCATCCCGCCTGGCCGAGCGGGCCCCATAAAGATGCGGGCCCATGTCATATTATTTCGCAAGCTCTTTCGGCCAACCATGCATCTCAAAAGTAGAAAGGATAACCCAACTGTCTGAAAGCTTCTTTTTGCTCCTTCAGGTAACGATTGCCTAGCTCCTCAAAGCCGCCTTTGGCGCGGAACTCTTTTAAAAACTGGTTCACTTTATTTAGGAGCGCGGTGTTCCCTTTGCGCGCGCCGATGGACCAGGACTCCTCCTGGAAGGGCTCCAAGATTGGACGGGTCTTCTCCGGATTGCGCTGCCAGTTCTTGAACGTGGACATTTGATCATAGAGAAAAGCATCGGCTTTACCCTGGACGACTTCCAGCACACAAGCATCCTCTTTCTCCAGAACCCGCACCCGGGCACGATGAATTTTGCCGACCGCATAATTGTGCCCGGTAGTGCCGAGTTTCACCGCCACGGTTTTCCCCGGCTGATTTAAATCCTCGATGGATAGAATGGCGGAGGTTTTGGCCAGAAGCATGCAGAGACCGGTTTTCAAATAAGGCTCGGAAAAATCAATCGACTGGGCCCGTTCCGGTGTGGCAGTCATAGAGGAAATGACCAGATCGATTTTTCCCGTTTTCAAGGCAGGGATGAGCCCGTCGAAGGGGAGATTTCTAATTTCGACTGTCTGGCCCAGATAGGCGCCCAAGGCCTTCGCTAGATCCGCGCTGACGCCAGTGGGACGGTTCTGCTCGTCCGTCATCTCAAACGGCGGATACGCCAATTCCATCCCGACCGTCAGTTTTTCCTTGGGAGGCGGTGAGCAAGCAGGCATGAGAAAAGCCACAGCCAGGCAAAGGATCCTGACCAAGTGGCGGCAGACACAACACTTTACGGCTGCCGACGGAAGGGAAAGAGCCGAGGTTCTCCCTCTCCTCCGCCGGAGGGGGGAGAGGAGGGCCGTCTTGCTTACGGGTACCGTGGGTGTTAGCGGTAAAAAGCCCCTCCCCCTGAACCTTGTAGCGGCCGACGTGAGTCGGCTCACTATTTTCCCCGGAAAGATCAGAGCCGACTCACATCGGCTGCTACGCTTCAGGGGTTCAACGCGCGAAATTTCGTTTCGGGGGATTCTCTCCCCGACCCTCTCCCCACCGCTGCGTCGTACGGAGAGGGAGAAGGCGCGCACGCTCTGTTCCTTCACTTTTGTAGCCCATCTCAAGCTCTGCTTAGTGTCCGGCGGCGTCATGATTTTAACGACTCCACCCGCACCTGCGCATTGTAATCTGGAACTCCGCCAGTTGCCGCAACGACTCCGCGACGGATGAGAAGGTTCCCTTCTGGCCAGTGTACCTGTAAATTCCCCCGCGCAATAGGAGCCAGAAAAACCCTTCCTTCCAACCGGCCCAAGTCATTCACCAAAGCAATTGGATCATGATGGGCCAGATGAAGGGCGGCGGCATCGTCGGGGTTCATGAAAACCGCGTCTCGCGCCGCGCCCGTGATGGGATCGATTTCATCGTAAATCAGGGTGTTGAATTGCTTGCCGCGCCGCGTGCTTACCTCGAAAACGCCGGGCGCGCGCGCCAGGTCCGGCAGTGGCACGGTCCGGAAATGGGCCTTGCCGTCTGGAGTTGGAAAATTCCATGCCGCACAGAGATGCGGGCCTCCATATTGAAAGGCATCCCCGGTCTTTTTTAGATTTTGAATGCCATCGTAAAAGGGGACAACGGTGGCAATTTCCTGGCGCATGGCCCAGCCGCTTTCGCAGCCGAGCAGGTCAGCCCGCTCAGGATAAACGGCAGCGCCCAGCTCCCGCAAAATTTTCCATTCCGCCTTCGCCTCGCCCACCTGGCGGGGAATCTCAGGGCTGAAGACAACACGGCGCTCGGTGATCGTCTCAGTTCCACCGTCATCCTGCTCGTACCGGGTTTTGGCAGGCAGCAAAATCACCCCTTCCCTGGCCTCGATAAACATTTGATCGGTGAGGATAATGTCCTGATGAACCCGAAGCGGCACATTGGCCATGGCTCGAGCGACATAGTCCGGCTCCGGCAGCGTCCGCAGAAAATTTCCTCCCAGACAATAGAGCAAGTCGAGCTCCCCTCGCGCTGCGGCCTCGACCATTTCCGTAGTGGTCAGGCCGGCGGAGTCAGGAATGGGGAATCCGTATTGCTTTGCGAGGAGGTTTGCGTTCTCGGGGTTGATTGTTTTGCCCCCAGGAAAAGCCGTTGAATAAGCGCCCATTTCCGCGCCGCCTTGTACGCTGGAGTGGCCGCGAATCGGCATCAATCCGCATTTGTCCCGGCCCACAAAGCCTTTCATCAACCCTAGATTCAGAATCATCGAAACGGCGTCGCCTCCGAAAGCGTGCTGAGTAATACCCATACTCCAGACCAGGACGGCGGTTTTGGCATCGCGGATCAACTCGGCAAATTCCCGCATGCTCTTTTGCGGCAGGCCAGATTGCGCTTCCAGCGTGGTCCACTCCTGCTGTGACACTTGCGCCTGAAGCTCGGCAAAACCAGCTGTGTGCTTCTCGATGAACGCGGAATCGTACCAGCTATTTTCCAAAATTATTTTCAACACTCCCGAGAGGAACGCAATGTCGCCGCCTTGTGAGACCGGAAACCAGTAATCCATCAGGTCCGTGCCGAAGATCGCGCTTTTGAGGGAGGATGGAACCCAATATCGTTCGAGGCCCGGCTCGCGGTAGGGATTCACCACTACCACTTTGGTGCCAAGCTGCTTGGCTTCGTGCAGATATTTAGTGGTTACGGGCTGATCATTGGCGGGATTGGCCCCGAAGAAGATGACAAGATCGGCGCCCCACCAATCCTTATAGCTGCAGGTGGTCGCGGCGACGCCCAGCGCATGCTTCATCGCCCCAGTAGAGGGCGAATGGCACAAGCGGGCTGCGTTATCGACACTGTTAGTGCCCAGAAACCGCGCGACCTTTTGCGCCATGTAATAAACCTCATTGGTGACGCCACGCGAGGTGACGAAAAACGCAAGCCTCTTGGGATCGGCAGCACGGATTGTTTTTGACATGCGTTCATACGCCTCAGGCCAAGTGATGCGGTGGAACCCTTTGGCCCCGTGCTCGCGCAGCATCGGCGAGGAGAGGCGGCCCAGCTCCCGGAGTTGCGCGTTTGGCAGCGAACTCAACTGAGAAACGTCTTCGAGCAGGCGAAGATCAAGCGCGGGCATGGTATTGAGGCGGAGCAGATTCAAACGCGTCATACACAAATGAACGCCCTCAATTGTCCAATCATGGAACCCGGCCACGCCCAGCGCACAGCCGTCGCAAACGCCCCGGCTCAGCACCTTCCACGCGTAAGGAAGATTGTCGCGATTGGTCCAGGCGATCTTGGCCATGTCCCGGAAGTGGCGGGGCTTTGTTTGGCCAAGGCCAAACGGAATGGCCGATTTCAGTTTGCTTTTCCAAGTCTTTTGAATGCGGTGCGACATCGTCAAAGGGGCCGAAGGCCAGTTCTATAATTTTAGCGCGCTGACCGCCTGGGTGGACCACTTGATTATTGAGTTGGGAAAAACGCCGAGGTAAAGCATGCCCAGCACACAGCCATAAAGAGCCATTTTAAATGGGGCAGAAATTTCGATGGGCGAGAGGTCAGTAGAAATGCCCGGCCAATAAATGGCCCGCACTATCCCGAAGTAATAATAGATGGAAATCACAACCCCAAGAATCGCTGCTGCAACCAGCCAATAATAGCCAGCGTGAGAAGCGCCCTGTTCCACCACCGCTTTCAATAGCAAGAACTTGCCAAAAAACCCCGCCAATGGTGGGATGCCCGCGAGCGAGACCATGGCCAGAGTCATGGTCCCCGCCAGCAAAGGCGAGCGCTTGCTCAACCCCGCCAGCGCGCTGATGTCCTCGGCTTCTGCTTGCCGAAGCAGCAAACAAAGAACCGCAAATGCCGACAGCAACGTAAAGAGATACCCGCTCAAATAATATAAAATAGCAGCGCCACCGGCCGTCGGATTCTTAACGTTGGCAGCCATCGCCGCCACACCCAGCAGCAAGTAACCGGCATGCGCGATGCTCGAATAGCCTAGCAACCGCTTCAGGTTTCGCTGCGGGATTGCGCATAGATTTCCATAAAGGATTGTGACGCCCGAGATCACCATCAACAGGGTCGTCCATTGCGCTGTGACCGCGGGCACGGCGGTAAACAGGACGCGCAGCAAAAGAACAAATCCAGCGGCCTTCGAGCCAATCGCCAGGAAGGCGGTAGTGGGAGCAGGCGAGCCTTGATAAACGTCCGGAGCCCAGATCTGCGCTGGAAAAGCGGCGATTTTGAAGGCCAGGCCGGCGAGCACAAACAAAAGGCCAAGGATAAAAATGGGTTGGCCCGCCAAGCCGGGAGATCGTTTTGCCAACTCCTCAAAGCCCATCGTGCCAGCCATCCCGGAAACCAACGCAATCCCAAAGACGGTGAAGGCTGTGGAGAGCGCTCCTAGAATCAAATACTTAATGCCCGCTTCCAGGGAGGGCAGGCGATTGCGCTGAAAACTTGTCAGCACATAAAAACAAATGGTGATGAGTTCGATGGAGACAAAAAGGACTGTGAAGTCGTTCGCAGAAGCTGCGAACATCATGCCCGCCAAAGCCAGCACAATCAGGCTATAGAATTCCGAAATAGCGGTCTCGATGCGGTTGGAAAATTCGACAGCCATCAGCAAAACCATGATGGCCGCCAGCAAAAAGAAACGTTTGAAGAATAGGGACAGACCATCGAGGATGTAGCTGCGCCCAAAAGCGAAAGCCGGGGCGGCGGCCAAATCGAATCGGAAAAAGCTATAACCCAGCACCACCACCAATGCCAGCGCCGCTCCATAGCCAAGAAAATGCTTGCGTTCGGGAGGCGTCCACAGGTCCAGCACGAGCAATCCCAAGCCAACCACCAGAACGGCGATTTCCAAAATCATTAAAGAAGGATTCATCGATCAGAAACGCCGGACGGTCGAGTGTTCAGTGAAAGCGGCTCGAGTGCCACGGTTTTTAAGGGAGGCGGAGTCAGCGTGGTGGCCATGTTCAGGATGATTTCGGCGCTGGGTTTGATTTTTTCAGTCAGCCAGCGAGGCCAGAAGCCGAAGGCAAGGAGACACGCGACCAAGAGGGCAAATGGCGCTTTCCGCCAGAGATTCGCATCCTTCACCTCAGCCCATCTTTCATCCGCGGGGCCGTGCAAAATGGTTCGAACTGCACGCAACATATAGACCGCGCCAATGATGAGCGCTCCCCAGGCCGCAAGAATGGCGAATGGTTGCAGAGTTTTCCAAGCTCCGAACAAGACCAGCAGTTCGCCCGCGAAATTGGCGAAGCCAGGCAAACCGCAGCCGGCAAACGCCGCCATAATCAGGACCGTGCCGATGAAGGGCACCCGTCGCAAAAGTCCGCTGAATTGGTCCATGTTCAAGGTGCCAGTCTGTTGATAAAGATAGCCGCTGAGAGCAAAGCTGAGAGCAGCGAGGAAGCCGTGCGCTACCATGACCAGCACGGCGCCGGTGACACTGATCAAATTCAGACTGGCGATACCCAAAAAAACAAATCCCATGTGGGCGACGCTGGAATTACCGATGAGCAGGTTGAGGTTGCGTTGGCGCATGGCGACGAAACCGCAATACACAATGTTGCCGATGCAGAGCCAGGCCAGAATTCCCAACCAACTGCGGGCCCCTTGCGGCATGAGCGGAAGGGCAATGCGAATCAAACCGTAGAGGCCGAATTTCTTGAGGACCCCCGCATGCAGCATGGCGGTTGCGGTCGGCGCCGCGCCGTAGCCGAGCGGCGCCCAGGTATGGAAGGGCCAGAGAGAGACCAGAATCCCGAAGCCGAAGAGCAGCAGCGGGAAAATGAAATGCTGCGCGCTGGCCGGCATGGAATTGCCTTTGAAATATCCCGACAACGCCACGATGTCGAAGGATCGGGCATTGGCGGGCATTTGCAGATAAAGCGCAATCAAGCCAATCAAGGTAATGAGCGCGCCGACGCTCAGGTAAAGAGTGATGTTGAAGGTCGCGTAGTTCTTGTTCTCGCCGCGACCCCACACTCCGATCATGATAAAAGTCGGGACCAGCGCCAGTTCGTGGAAAAAATAGAAAAAGAAAAGGTCCAGCGAGGCGAAGGCACCCAGAATGCCACCCGTCATGACCAGGAGCAGGACATAAAATTCTTTTTCATAATTAGTGATTTCCCATGATACACAGGCGGCCGCGAAAGCAACTACCGCGCCCATGAGAATCAGGCCAATGTTAATGCCATCGACGCCCACATGGTAGTTTATGCCAACACTCCGGACCCACGGAACAGTCAATTCGAACTGATAGCCGGCAAGTCCGGTTTGAAATTTCAAAAAGAGGAGCAGCGCCAGGAGCATGGTTATGAATGTGGCGCCCAAGGCAATCACGCGAATGCCCCACCGAACCTCGCGGGGGACAAGGAGAAGGAACAACGCCGCAAGCAACGGCAGAAAGATGATGAAAGTTATGAGCATCGCTCAATGGTGAAGGACTGCGTAGAGCACCACGGCCACTCCTAGAACAAACACGAAAGCGTAAGTCTGCAGGTTGCCGGTTTGAATGAGGCGCAGGGCGCGGCCAAAAAGTTCGACGCTTCCCGGAATGCCCCGAATCGCGAAGCCTGCGATGATCCATCGATCGAACCAGTCGGCCAAGCGGGCCACGGCTTCGTGAGTGAGGGAGATCAGCTTTTCATAGATTTCATCGAAATAAAAGCGGTTGCGCAGGGCGCGCGCCAGCGCGGGGAATCTCTGTGGAATCGGATCCTTCACCGCGTTGGCATACAAAGCATATGCGAAAGAAAAACCGAAAATGACGGCTCCCAGGCCCACCACAGCCGCCAAAGGGGAGTGACCGAAAGGGGCGAACATTTCCTCCATCAAGTTGGGTGATTCAGACGTGGCCTGGGGGTTGAAGTTTCTTTCGAGGAAGGCACCGATTCCCCAGAGGCCGGCGAGCAGGGAAGGCACGGCCAAGATGAGCAATGGGGTTATCATCACCCGAGGGGACTCATGAGCATGTGCGGTCGCCTCGGAGTTGGTTTTGCCAAGGAACGCTACAAAGACAAGACGGAACATATAAAATGTTGTTAGCATTGCCACCAGCGCCGCGAGGACAAAGAGTCCAACGCTGTGCTGGGACGCCGCAGCCAGAATGGCGTCCTTGCTAAAGAATCCGCTGAATGGGGGGAGGCCGCATAACGCCAAGGTGCCCATCAGGAAGGTTCTATAGGTCCAGGGCATCTTGCTGCGCAGCCCCCCCATTTTCCAAATATCCTGCTCGTGGTGCAACGCAGAGATGACTGAGCCGGCCCCCAGGAATAAGAGCGCTTTGAAAAAGGCGTGCGTCACGAGGTGATACATTGCTGGCGAAGGTCCATTCAACCCCACCGCCATCACCATGTAACCGAGTTGGGAGAGCGTAGAGTAAGCGAGGATGCGCTTAATGTCGTTTTGTTGGATGGCAATCACGGCAGCCAGGAGAGCCGTGCCCCCCCCAATCCACGCGATTACCTGGAGGGCGTTGATACCCTGAAGGAAAGAAAATGCCGGCGGCCAGGCTGGTGTGGCGGCGTAAAGAAAGAAGACCCGGCAGAGCATATAGACCCCGGCCGCGACCATCGTCGCCGCATGGATGAGGGCGCTGACCGGAGTCGGACCTTCCATGGCATCCGGCAGCCAAACATGAAGCGGGAACTGCGCCGACTTGCCCATCGCTCCACAAAAGATGAGCAGGCCGCCGACCGATGACCAAATGCCCAAGACCCCCGGATTTTTCAATATCATCCCTTGCAACTGATCGAACCTAACCGAACCAAGCGTGGCCCAAAGCAGGATGATGCCGAGCAGGAACCCGAAATCACCGAGACGATTGGTGAGAAAAGCTTTTTTGGCTGCATCGGCGGCAGCAGGCCGCTCATACCAGAAACCAACCAGCAGGTAACTGGAAAAGCCAACCAGCTCCCAAAAAACAAACATCATCACGAAATTATTCGCCAGCACGATGCCGAGCATGGCGAAGGTGAAGAGGCTCAAGCCGGCGAAATAACGGGAGAATCCCGGGTCTCCGCTCATGTAGCCGTAGGAATAAATATGAATCAGAGCGCCGACTCCAGTGACGATGAGAATCATCAGCAGGCTGAGGGGGTCGAGCCGCAAGCCGAATTGGACATCTAAATCTCCCACCCTCAACCACGTGAATGGAGTAGATTCAAGTCCCTTGACCAAATCCAAGGATCCCTGCAGCCCAATGAAGATCGCTCCGCTAATAAAGAGGGAGGCAACCACCGCGCCAATGGATAATTGCGCGCTCAATTGGGCATCGCGCCGCGTGAAAAGCGCGATGATCACGGCCGAGAACAGCGGCAAAAATAAAACCAACCAGGCAAAATCTTTCATTAGAGTCTCATCGAGGTAAGATCCTCGACGTGGGACGTCCGGCGTTTGCGGTAAAGGGCGACGATGAGCGCAAGGCCCACCGATACTTCGGCAGCGGCGACTGTGATAACAAAAAAGACCAACACCTGGCCATCCAGCAGGTTGTTGAAACGCGAAAAGGCGACTAAGGCGAGGTTGGCCGCATTGAGCATCAACTCCAAGGACATATAGATGATGAGCAGGTTGCGGCGAAGAAGCACGCCCAGTAACCCCAGGCTGAAGAGGACGATGCTGACAAAAAGATAATGTTCCAAACCCACCGTCATCGGAGATCCTTCTTGCTGAGCAAAACCACGCCTACCATGGCGCCCAGCAGCAACACCGACACCATCTCAAACGGGAGCAGGTAACGGGTGAATAACAGCTTGCCGAGTTCGACAGTGCCTCCTTCCACCGTTGCCGCTGGCAAAGGGCCGCTTAAGCCAGAACGCAGAATCACGTTCACCAGCACGGCCACGATTGCCACCAGGGAGATGAGGCCGGTGATGAGGCTGAAGTTTTTGATTTTGCGGCGCTGCTCCTCTTTGAGATCGAGCAGCATTATCACGAATAAAAAGAGCACCATGACCGCGCCTGCATAGACCAGCACCTGGACCGCCGCCAGAAAGAAGGCGTGCAGCAGCACAAACAATCCGGCCAGTGAAGCGATGGCCAGCACCAAAAACATAGCGCTCGTCACTGGGCTGCGACTGAATGGATTGGCCACGACCAAAAAAGCAAATACCACGGTAAACGCGCCCAAAATATAAAAGAGGACCTGCTCCATGCTTGCTATGGCTCCAGACCTTGCTCCACAGCCTCGCTGGCTTTGTGCTCCCACTTGCGGAGCTTATCATGATGCACTCCGCCCAGGGCCAGCAGCTTGTCCTTGTTGTAAATCATTTCCTGACGGCTGGCGCCCGTCAGAGAATAATCTTTCATCAGAAAAATCGCTTCCTCCGGACAAACCTCCTGGCAATAGCCGCAGAAGATGCAGCGGAGCATGTCGATTTCAAATTCTCGCGGAGCCTTCTCCACGTTGCCGGCCTCAGGCGAGCCGGCGGGGCCCGGAGGCGTGACCCGAATGGCCTTGGGCGGACAAACAAATTCGCACAACTGGCAGGCGACACACTTGATGCGACCCTCCTGGTTTTTTACCAGGTAAGGGGCGCCGCGATAACCTTCGGGTACGACCCATTTCTGCTCCGGGTATTGCATCGTCACTTTCTTTCTGAAGAAGTGACGCAGAGTAATCTTGAAGCCAGCAATGATGGCGGGCAGATAGAGCCGTTCCCAGAAGGTTAACTTTTTGCGCGCAACAATCATGGCGAGATTTTTAGCTCCTCATCCACAATATCAATGCTGTAATTAAAATGTTTGCCAACGCCAGCGGAAGGAACCGGCGCCAGCCCAAATCCATTAGTTGATCAAAGCGAAAGCGCGGCAGCATCCAGCGCACCCACATAATCATCACCACGCAGCCCACAGTCTTGCCGAGGAAGATAGCGATCTGGAGAAGCCCTTTGCCCCAATGAACGGCATCCGCTGCCTGGTCCAGACCGAACCAGGGCAACGTCCAGCCGCCAAAAAATAAGGTCACCATCAGGGCGGAGGCGGCGATGAGGTTCGCGTATTCGCCGGTCAGAAACAGGGCGAACTTCATGGAACTATATTCAGTATTGTAACCCCCTACCAATTCCTGTTCCGATTCCGGCAAATCAAAGGGGAGGCGATTGGTTTCGGCAAAGACCGCCACCAGAAAGATAAAAAAAGCCAGCGGCTGTTTGAAGATGAGCCAACTGACCAAGCCGTGCGCCTGATATCGAATGACCTCGCTCAGATTGAGATTCCCTGCCAGCAGAAATACCGGGATGACCGACAGGCCCATCGCCACTTCGTAGGAGATCATTTGCGCGCTGGATCGGATTCCCCCAAGGAAAGGATATTTGGAGTTGGCCGCATAGCCTGCTAACACGATGCCGTAAACGCCCAGCGAGACCACGCCAAAGGTGTAGAGGATGCCGACGTTTAGATTGGCGATGACCATTTTCTGAGCGCCTAAATTCGACCCGAAAGGAATAATCGCCACTGTCAAAAGAGCCGGAATCATGGTGATGGCGGGCGCGAGCCAAAAATAAACTTTGCGCACGTGCTGGGGGGTAAAGTCCTCTTTCAGGAGCGATTTGATGCCGTCCGCGAGGGGTTGCCAAATCCCGGCGGGTCCCACCCGGTTTGGCCCGAGCCGATCCTGAATCATGGCCGCGACTCTCCGCTCGATTAAAACCGCGTAGGCCACAATGACTAACAAGAGCGGGACCACGCAGACGATCTTGATCACGCTAAAGATGATGAAGTTCGGTTCCATTTATTAAAACTCACCTGTCGCACCCAGATTACCCAACGCCGCCCAACTCAGGCCACGAAAGGCCGGAACTTCCAGGGCCATCTGGTTGAATAAACCTTCGATAGTGGTAAACCCATCCTGCCCGGTGGTGTGTAAAACCAGCTCATGCAGAAATTCCCATTCCGGACGCGCCTCGCCTTTCGGCTCCACGGCTTTCATAAATCGCTGCACTCGCCCTTTGGCGTTGGTGAACGAACCGCGCTTTTCCGCGTGGGCACAGCCTGGCAACAGGTAGTGCGCCAAAGCCGTGGTGGCATTCGGGAGGATATCGCTGACGATCAAAGCCTCCAGTCTGCCCAGCACGTCCGGGCCAAAACCATGTTTGGTAACATCTTCGCTGAAGACGAGCAAGGTTTTGATCTGACCACTGCGGATGCCGTCAGCAATGCGTGGCAGGTTTGAACCCATCTGGGGAGGGGAAATACCGGTGAGTCGCGCCCCGTTGGCGTTAGGATTTCGATCTTCATCGAGCAACAGCCTGTCGCCTGGTCCAAACCGCGGAACTGAATCGCTCAGAGCGCGAAGCTTTTCCTTGAGCTTGCTCAAAAGATAAAGCTCTTCATTGGTTTGCCGCGCGGAGGCGACTATGGCCACGGAGTCAGCAGGGGCCGCATTCAGTTTCGCTGAAACCTCCCGCAGCGCATTTGCCCAACTGCTGTCCTTTATTCCCGCTTCGGCGCTTCGCACCCGGCATTTGGTGAGCCTGTCTTCTCGATTGATCCATTTGTAATTCAAGCGGCCATAGTCGCACATCCAACAGGAGTTGACTGCGTCATTCTCGCGCGGTTCCAGACGGAGGACCCGCTCTTCACGGGAGCCGATGACAATATTACAGCCGGTGGCACAACTCGCGCAGATGCTCTTGGTTTCTTTGAGGAACCAGACCCGCATTTGAAACCTGAAATCTTTGGAAGTGAGCGCGCCGACCGGGCAAATATCGACCGTGTTGAGGGTGTAATTGTTATCGAATTGCTTGTCCGGATACCTCGCAAGGGTGCTGTAGCTGCCACGATTGACAATGCCGAGCGCATCATCCCCGGCCACGTCCCGGGTAAAACGGATGCAGCGCGTGCACAGAATGCAGCGCTCATCATCCAACACAATCCGCGGCCCAAGATCGACTTGCTTGGGCTTATGAACTTTTTCCTCCACGAAGCGGCTGGAGGATTGTCCATAATCGACGGCATACTCCTGGAGCTTGCACTCTCCCGCTTGATCGCAGATCGGGCAGTCGAGCGGATGATTGAGGAGCAGGAATTCGAGCACGCCTTCGCGCATCTGCTTCACACTCGGGGTGTTGGTATAAATTTCCATCCCGGGCGAAATGGGAGTAGCACATGCGATGGTTGGGCGCGGAGACTTGTTGACCTTCGGCGTGCCATCCGGATTTAGGAGCGGCTTGCGATCCAATCCGATGGCCGGGGTCCCAAATTCGACCAGGCACATGCGGCAATTGCCGGCCACCGGCAGCTTCGGGTGATAGCAATAATGCGGCACATCGATGTTCACCAGCGCGCAGGCCTGAATCATGGTCGTGGGGATGGGCTTTCCACTGATCGGGTCCGGCGTCATCCTGGGCACAGCGACAGGCTTGCCGTCCACTCTCACAGTAATCGTTTCGAAGGGCTCGGTGACCCGCTGGCCTTCAATTTCTGTTGTGAGTCGCATACGAAGCAGGCTTACTCGGTATCGGCGTTGCGAGCCTTCGTGAGGCACGGTTCAAAACCGACTTCTGGCACTCTCTGATAGCTGAAGGTCAGCCGAATTCTATGCCCTGATACATATGTTGCCCATGGTGAACTGCCCTTTTTTAGTTCGATCGTTTTCATAGAGTGCTTGTTGTTCATGCAGGCGGAGTAATGGCTGGTCTTCCCAATTGGGCTTGCCTGGTTTCATCCCCTGCACCCTTCGCGATGAATTCGTCTCTAAATTTACTTACGAAGCTTTGCACCGGCCAGGCGCAGGCTTCACCGAAGGCGCAAATCGTCCGGCCGCCGGGGATGTTATCCGCGATCCTCACTAAATAATCCGCATCCGCTCTGCGCCCCTTGCCGTGGGTGAGACGTTGCAGGGCTTTGCTCATCCAAAGCGAGCCTTCCCGGCATGGGGTGCATTGACCACAACTTTCATGGGCATAAAATTCGGCAATGTTAGCCAACGCCTCCACGATGTCCGTAGAGTCATCCATCACGATGAGCGCTCCGGAGCCAGACATGCTGCCGGCGGCGATCAGCGTATCGAAGTCGTAGGGCAGATCCAGCATGTCGATCTCCTGTTCGACATCCCTGCCGTCAGGCGCCCTCTTTCTGATCTTAAATCTTTCTCCAGCTTTAAAAACCTTGGCCGAAGACCCCCCGGGGATGACCGCCTTGAGCTTGCGTCCGTCCCGCAATCCGCCTCCGAATGCGGAGTCATTAATGAGCTGCCCGATGGTGGCTTTGCCAACTTCAATTTCGTAGTAGCCAGGCTTTTTCACGTGCCCGCTGATACTCACAATGCGCGTGCCTGTGTTGTTGGGGGTCCCGAGTTTGGAGAATTCGGCTGCACCCAAGCTAATGATATGTTTTACCGCGCAGAGCGTCTCCACATTGTTGACGATCGTGGGGCACAGGTAGAGGCCGAGCACGGCGGGAAAATAGGGCGGCTTAATCCTCGGATAGGCGCGCTTGCCCTCCAGGGATTCGATTAACCCAGTCTCTTCACCGCAGATGTAAGCGCCCGCGCCGCGATGAACGTGAATCTCCAGGTCGTAGCCAGTGTTCAGAATATTCCTGCCCAGAAAATTTGTTCCCCTAGCCTCAATGAGCGCACGGTTCAGGATTTTCGCGCCGTCCACAAATTCGCCCCGGATATAAATATAAGCGAGGTGAACGTCATTTGCGTAGCAGGAGAGGATCATCCCCTCGATCATTTGATGAGGATCTTTATAAATAATCTGCCGATCTTTGAAGGTGCCTGGTTCCGATTCGTCGGCGTTGCAGATGAGGTAAATGGGTTTGCCACTCTTGCGATCAACGAAGGACCACTTGAGCCCGCAGGAAAAACCTGCCCCGCCCCGCCCGCGCAGACCGGAGAGTTTGACCTCCTCCCGGATCCGTTCGGGGCCGCTCAGCGTCCTGCCGTCGGGAAGGGCTTTGGATTGGAGAGCTAAACCTTTCTTCAGGGCCTCGTAGCCTCCATGGCGCAGGTAGCAATCGAGGTCTGGCGTGTAGCCCTGGGCATCCGCATTTTTTAAGATGAGGCGATATTCTTCCGGCATATCAGCAGCTTGACTCAGGGGAGAAACTCATTATCTTCCTCCAAGACACCGGGTTGCCCGATAGTGTAATGGTAGCACAGCAGACTCTGAATCTGTTTGTCATGGTTCAAGTCCATGTCGGGCAGCCAGTTTTCATTTGCAAGATAGCGGCGGACATCCCTACAAGCTGACACCCAATTTCTTCCTCTTCCCATGACTGTATAAGCAGAAGGATCGGAGAAACTCGTCGTGCATCTGCCACCGCTCTTCGGGAGTCGCGGCCAAACCTTGGGCGAGGAGAACCTTTTCTGACTCGGCACATCCTCTAGATTTTCGCGTAAATTTTTGGCCAATCTTTGAAAGTGGTTTTCATTTTTTCGACTCTTGGGTTTCACTTGCAACTCCCTACGATCTCATCCGCCTTTTGCGTGCTGACGCTTTCGAAAAAACCGCCGTTGCACATCATCACCGGCGCCGTGCCGCAACTAGCCAGACACTCGACGAACTCGACGGTGAATTGGCCGTCCTGGGTGGTCTGCGGGCCATGCTTTTGGCCGTCCAAACTGAGCCTATTGCAAATGTGCTCGTGCAGTTTGTAGGAACCGCCCAACGCGCAACTCAGGGTGCGGCAAACTTTAATTTGGTGCTTGCCGCTCGGTTCCTGACGGAACATGGGGTAGAAAGTCACCAATTCATAAATATTGATCGGCTGCAAATCCAGCCTGGCTGCCGTCCATTCAATCGCTTCCCTGGAGAGATAGCCGAAATGGTCTTGCACCGCGTGTAGAAACATGAGCGAGGCGCTCCGCTTGTGCGGGTAATGCGTCAGGACTTCATCCAATTCCGCCTCCAATTGGGCGGGGATGGCGAAGGCCGTCTTGGCATCCTTTATCATCGGTCGCACTCTCCCATCACAAAATCGAGTGACCCCAAAATGGCCACCACATCGCTAATCATGTGGCCGGGCAACAAATAGGGCAACATGCTCAGGTTCACGAAGGAAGGGGCGCGGATTTTCAGCCGGTGAGGCGTGCCTCCGCCTTTGCTGTTGATGTAGAACCCCAGCTCGCCTTTGGGATTCTCCGCGCTGAAATAAATTTCCCCAGGCGGCGCGTTAACCCCTTGCGTTACCAGGATAAATTGATGGATCAATTCCTCCATGCCGGTCAGCACTTTGTTTTTGGGAGGGAGAATAGTTTTGCCGTCAGGAATATTTACCGGCCCTCCTGGCAACTGATCGAGGCATTGGTGGAGGATGCGCACGCTCTGCCGCATCTCTTCCATGCGGACGAGGTAACGGTCGTAACAATCCCCCACGGAACCGACAGGGACATCGAACTGGAGTTGGTTATAGACCAGATACGGATGGGCTTTGCGCAAATCATAGTTCACCCCGCTGCCTCGCAGGTTGGGTCCGGTCGCGCCGTAATCGATGGCCACTTCCTTGGGGAGCACGCCGAGGTCACGGGTGCGGTCCACAAAAATGCGGTTGCGGGTCAGGAACTTCTCCGTCTCGTCAAAATTTTCCGCTACCTCGTGGAGGAACCTGCGGCATTGCTCGGTCCATCCGGGCGGCAGATCGCGCGCCAGGCCGCCGATGCGCGTATAGCTGGTGGTGAAACGCGCCCCGGTCAGCGATTCGCATAGATTATAGATTTTTTCCCGTTCCGTGAAGGTGTGGAGGAAGATCGTCATCGCCCCCAAATCCATCGCCCAAGCTCCCACCCCGAGCAAATGCGAGGAGATACGAGCCAGTTCGCAGCAGATGACGCGAATGAACTGGCAGCGGGGCGGAAGTTGCTCATCGATGCCCATGAGCTTTTCGACTGCCAGCGCATAAGCTACATTGTTGGCGAGCGGGGCCAGGTAATCCAATCGATCCGTGTAGGGGATGAATTGGGTATAGGTCATGTTCTCGGCGATCTTCTCGTCACCGCGGTGAAGGTAGCCGATGTCCGGGAAGGCTTTGGTGATGATTTCGCCATCCAACTCGAGGACAATGCGCAGGACGCCATGCGTGGCGGGGTGGGACGGCCCCATATTCAAGACCATCTTCTCGCCGTGAATATCCTGGAGCGGTTCGCCCACCCCTGAAGGCTGTTGCTGCAATGCGGAGTGCGCCTGTATAGCGCGCGCGGCTGGCTCCGGAAAAGCGAGGTCTTGAACCATTTCCATTGTTTCCTTAAATCAGATCGCTTGGGCAGACATTGCTGCGAGGAGGGGACGGGCCGCCACGAGTTTTTTCCGCCGTAGAATCAACTGCCAAATTCAACCCTTCGAGAGTACTGGGGCGGAGCAAGCTCAAGTCTTCCCGTTGCCCAAAAACGACCTCATCGATCGTGAAATACTTGTCCAAACCGACGATGGCCAAGCCAACACTGCGAGTAATGGTTTTCCCGTTCGCCATGATGGAATCGAGATCCTTCCTCTCCCGATCGATGCCGATTTTTTCGAGCGTGGTCTCGGGCATCCAAGTGTATTTACTGCCCGTGTCCGCTAATACCTTCGAGAGGCGCGCCGAGCGCTCGCGCGCTACTGGGTTCTCGACTCGGCAACTGGTATAAAATGTTCCCATAATGCGCATAAGCTGGATTAAGGTTTTTTCTCGATGGGCCCAAGCCCGTGCGCTTCGCGAATGTCTGAACGCCGTTCCAGACGGGCGTTCGTTTCGAGCGCGTCCGTTTCCGGGATTCTGACCCGTGGCTCGCGGGCAATCGTGTCCGTCCCCCCTGCAATCGTCACGAAAGGTCCGCCTTCCAGGGGCGCGGCATTCGTAAAGGCCACGTCCGGCATCTCGCTGGGCTTGCCGGCCAGGGGGAAATCCTTTAGCAACGGAAAATAGGGGTAGCCCTCCCACATGAGAATCCGCCGCAAATCCGGGTGGCCGCGAAATCGAATCCCCATCATGTCGTAAATCTCGCGCTCATGCCAATCGGCCGTCCGCCAGACAGTTGTTACGGTCGGCAATTCCGGGCGTTCTTCGCCCACATTCGTCTTGAGCCGCAGGTGGCAAGCGTGTTCCAGGCCATAAAGTTCGTAAATAAGCGTGAAACGTGGATCCTCGCCGTAATTATCCACACTGCTCAAGTCCGTTAAAAAATCAAAACGCAGAGAGGTTTTGCCAAATGAACAGACATCGACGATTCGTTCGGCTTCTTTGAGGACGAGAGTGGTTTCTCCTCGAAACTCGGAGGGCGCAGAAAGCGCCTCGCCGAATTCAGCGATCAGCTTTTGAGCCAGTTCAAGAGAAGACATTGTGCCAGCCTAAGAGTTAACCGGTTCAACTTCGGAAGATTTTCTCAAAATTGAAGTCAAGGTGAGTCTCGAAACCACTGGCTCTTTGGCGACTGCGGACTGCAGTTTGATTAAGGCATCCAGCAACGCCTCCGGTCGAGGCGGGCAGCCCGCTACGTAAACATCCACGGGAATAATCCTATCCACTCCCTGAAGGACCGCATAACTGCGATACATGCCGCCGGTCGAGGCGCAGGCCCCCATGGCGATGACCCATTTCGGTTCGGCCATCTGGTCGTAGATGCGTTTGACGGCCAGCGCCATTTTGTAGGTCACCGTGCCGGCGACAATCATCACGTCCGACTGCCGCGGGGAAAAACGCATCACCTCAGCGCCAAAACGGGAAATGTCAAAACGACTGGCCCCCGCGGCCATCAGCTCGATGGCGCAACAAGCCAGCCCCATCGGCATCGGCCAGAGGGAATTTTTTCGGCACCAATCCAAGGCCGCGTCCAAACGTGTGATGACCACATCACCTTCAACTTTTGAATTGTACCCAATCTCGGTATTAGTCTGCATAATCCCGACGTTTGCGACCGGCAAAACGAATTTAGTCAGAGGGTTTCCAGCACGCAAGTCAATTTGTGAATTTTTTCACAAGCGAGGGAAAGCGACACATCATTGGATGCGAATTTCACGAATCAAGACGAATTTTAACGAGGATGAATGCGGAAGAACACGGATTTTTAAGGGAACACAGGACGGAAAATCCAGAGTCACCGAATGACCATGAATGGCTCCGCTCAATTAGAAGCTATAATGGCTTTTGAGTTGCCACGCGGGTCAGACCAGGCTCAATTAAGCGCTCGTGGGCACAATGGAGGAATGGAACTTCCATCGTTCACAATGCCTAGTGCGTCATGAAAAGCATTTCTTTAGGACAGAGTGGTTTAGCGTGTAGCCGCATCGCTTACGGATGCTGGCGTCTGGCGGGGACTTGGAATGCAGCAGAAGTAGCACCAGCGGCGGAGGCCGTTGGACGGCGCGCTGTTCTTGCGGCGTTCGACGCTGGTTATACGCTATTCGATAACGCTGACATCTACTGCGGCGGCGGCGCTGAGAAAATTTTGGGACAGGCCCTCAAAGAAGCGCCCGGGATGCGCGGAGGCATTGTGATCGCCAGCAAGTGCGGCATCCGCCCATCGGGCGCGCCGCTTCCGGATTCACCCTGCCGCTACGACTTCTCCGGAGATTATATCGTGTCGTCGTGCGAACAATCGTTGCGCAGACTGGGAGTGGAAACGATCGATCTGTATCAATTGCACCGCCCTGATTACCTGATGGACCCGGCAGAAATCGCCTCAGCCTTCCAGCGTCTGAAGGGTGCGGGCAAAGTGCGAGAATTTGGAGTGAGCAATTTCCGCCCTTCACAGGTCACCGCCCTCCAAAAGGCCTGTCCCATGCGGCTGATCGTGAACCAAATCGAGATCAGCCTGGCCAACCTCAACTGTTTCGAGGATGGAACCCTCGACCAATGCCTGGGCGAAAAGATTACCCCAATGGCCTGGAGCCCGCTGGCTGGCGGCCAATTGGGGGATGGGGCCAAGAAGCTGCTGCCTTCCCAGGAAGGGTATCGGGTCAAGCCATTGTTAGTTGCGATGGACCTCCTCGCCAAAAATCACGGCGTGAGCCGCACCGTGCTCGCCTTGGCCTGGTTGATGAAACATCCTAGCGGAATTGTCCCTATCATCGGCTCGACTAATGCGGCGCGCATCCGGGAAGCCGCCCGTGCGGCCGAGTTGGATCTTTCGCGCGAAGATTGGTATCGGCTCCTGGAGGCCGCGCGCGGGGAGCCATTGCCGTAAAGGAGGAGCGTGCGAAAGACGGGGCGAGATATTGGAAACCGAGGCTTCCAGTAATCTTCAATTCGGCTTGCCAATACATGTGGCCGTCTTATCGTCGTGGGATGGAAAATGCGCAACTAAGGCAGTATCTGCCAGTGCTGCTCCTCGGCTTGGTGGCGATTGCTTTTTCGTTCGGGACGCTGGCGCTCTCGGTGCTGGTGGGCGCGCGTGGCAAACGCAACCGCATCAAAGATACTGCCTATGAATGCGGCATGATCCCCGTCGGAGAAGGCAACACGCGCCTGTCCATCAAATTCTATCTTGTGGCAATGCTATTCATCCTGTTCGATATCGAAGTCGTTTTCCTTTATCCCTGGGCGGTCATTTACAAAGAGATGCTGCTCGATCCTGCCAGCCGGAATTTGATTTTTGGCTCCATGGTGACCTTTTTGGGGATTTTGTTTGTGGGGTACATTTATGCGCTCAAAAAAGGGGCCTTTGACTGGAAAAGCTAAACCCGGGCCTGTTTGTTCCCAACCGCCTCGGAGGACGCAGTTTTGATCCCATCTCCCATGATAACCTTTGGCACCTCTGGCTGGCGCGGCCTAATCGCGCGCGATTTCACTTTCGACAACGTCCGCCTGGCCACTCAGGGCATCGCGCTTTATTTGCGGTCTGAACTTGCCAACACCCAATCGGCTATTTCTGGACGAAAGCCGGTGCTCATTGTCGGCTATGACACCCGTTTTCTGGGGCGCGAATTTTCTTTGGCCGCGGCCGAGATTCTCGCCAACAATGGGATCACGCCCTTACTATGTGAGCGGGACACCCCGACGCCGGTGATTAGCTACGCCATTCGCCACCGCAAGGCAATTGGGGGAATTAACATGACCGCCAGCCACAACCCGGCTGAGTATCAGGGCCTGAAATTTTCCACGAGCAACGGGGCGCCTGCCACGCCCGAAGTAACTCGGCAAATCGAAGCGAATATCGCGCAATCGGAAGCCCAGCATTGGAGCGCGAAGACGGCGACTGCAGGGACTTTTAGCTGCAAGACTTTTGATCCGCAACCTGCCTATTTCGAACAGCTCAGGAAGCTCGTCAATTTTGCCGCTATCCGCCAGGCTCGGTTGAGGGTGGCGGTGGAATTGATGTATGGCACCGGGCACGGCTACCTGGACAAATTACTGGAAGAGACGGGGGCAAAACTGACCATTTTCCATAACGAAATAAATCCACTTTTTGGAGGGCATCATCCTGAACCCAACGCGTACGGGATGCGCGAGGTCAGCCAATTTGTCCGCAGCGGCAAGGCCGAGTTAGGTTTGGGACTCGATGGCGACGCCGACCGTTTCGGCATCGTCGATAAAGATGGCACATGGCTCACGCCCAACCAAATTCTGGCCCTGACTTTGTACCACCTGAAAAAGAATCGAGGCTGGACCGGAGCGGTCGTCCGCAGCGTGCCCACCAGCCATCAGGTGGATGCAGTGGCACGGATGTTCGGAGTGAAGGTCCACGAAACCCCGGTTGGTTTCAAATACATCGGGGCCCTGATGGAAAGCGAGCCGATCATTGTTGGTGGCGAGGAATCCGGCGGGCTAAGCGTTAAGGGCCATGTGCCGGAAAAAGACGGCATTCTTGCCTGCCTGCTGATGGCGGAGTTGGTCGCCACGGAAAAGAAATCTTTGGGCCAACTCCTCAAGCAACTCGAGAAACAGACGGGGCCATTTTATACCGACCGCCTGAACGTTCAAATTCCTGTCGAAAAAAAAGTGGCATTGTTAAACAAACTTGCCGCTGGCTTGGAATCGATTGGTCCGTTCAAAGTGGAGCATTTCATCACCACCGACGGCTACAAATTCATCTTGCCCCAGGACGAATGGGTAGCCTTCCGCGCCAGCGGGACCGAGCCCCTCATCCGCTGCTATGTCGAAGCTCATTCCGCGGCGCATCTCAAGAAACTCCGCGCTGAATGCCAGAAACTGCTGGTGGGGAAAAGTTCGTGACCAGGGAATTTGCGGGGTCAGTGGACCAAGTAGCAGAACGCCGGCCCGAGATGGACAAGATCAACGTCATGCTCCAGAGTGGGCTGGATATCCAACCCGTCATCACCCACCGCTTTCATTACACCCAATTCGAGAAGGCGTTTGAAGTAATGCTCTCCAGCCAATCGGGCAAGGTCATTCGGGATTGGAAGAGTTAAAGCCAGCTCGTCCCGAAGGGCATCGTGGCGCCATTCTAAATGTGAACCGCGGTCTTATAGTAAGGTCACCATCGGTGTAAAAGACAATCGCGTCGGAAGCGTTCGGGCAGGTTCCTGGCTTCCCACTTGAGCGGCTTTTCGGTCATGGCCGTGCAGTCGGTGAATCCAGCACTGACCAGGGTACCCATCAAGCAGAGCCAAGTCTTCATCCGTCTTCAGCGTTTTTGACGACGTTCATCGCTTTGCCATCGAAGCACTGGTTTCACACAGTGACTTTAAGTCGGAAGGATGGGCGAAGCGTGCGAGATCGGTTTTTTCATTTCCGTTAGTCCCCACTCCTTGAGCCGTTTCAATAATTCGTTATGGATGGTTTGACGTATCATACAATTTACTCAATACACTGAGTAATGTTACTCATTACTCAATGAAATGAGGAAATCGAGTGGTGTTTTGGAAGGCTGAGACACTGCAAAATAAACTCAATTTACTTGCACTTTACTGCACTTTTACTGCGCTGCATCGTAAACCATTGATAAGCAATGGAACGGGTGAAGGGAATCGAACGCTCGTCTCAGGCTTGGGCAGCCCACATTCTACCATTGAACCACACCCGCATTCTGCTGCTCAACTCTAAAACCCGAGATTGCGCAACAGGGAGATTGTCAAAGCACCTGTGTTGGATTAACAATAAGCGCCATCATGATTCTCCAGCGTGGACATTTTGGTCTCCTTCTAACTCTCACCGTTGTGCCGATCTTGGGCGCCCTCACTGGCGCGCGAGCAGCGGAACCCCTGCCGAAGGCGCTCTTCCCCGGCCTTGCCCCCGCCTGTTCGTGCGAGAGCCTGACGAACGTCTCGCTTCCGAACACACTGATCGAGTCTGCCGTCCTCGATGGTTCGAACCGGATGTGCCGGGTCACCGCGATCGTTACACATCCGCCGAGCGGTGATCGTGTGAAGGTTTGGATCGGGCTGCCGCTCACGAACTGGAATGGACGATTTCAAGGCACCGGCGGCGGCGGATTTCAGGGCGGCCATCCGAACAGCTTGCTGGGTCCGGTCGCGCGTGGCTTCAGCGCGGGCGCGACTGACACGGGGCACGAGGGGGGCAGTGGGAGATTCGCGCTCGATAGCGAGGGGCGGCAGGACTGGCAGGCGATCATCGACAATGCCTATTTGGGCATTCACGAGATGACCGTTGTGGGCAAGGCCCTGACGAAATCGTTCTACGGCAAAGCGCCGCGCTATTGTTATTTCGTCGGCGGTTCGACCGGGGGCCGGCAGGGGCTGATGGAGGCACAACGGTTTCCAGACGATTATGACGGAATAATCTCCGCGTGCCCCGCCATCAACTGGCACCGGTTCGTGCCGGCTAGCCTATGGCCCGAGGTAGTGATGCTCTCGATGTCGAACTTCGTTTCGAAAGCCAAGCTCGACGCCGCGACTGCCGCCGCGATCGCCGCCTGCGACAGCGACGATGGCGTGAAGGACGGAGTGATTGATGATCCCTTCCGCTGCTTATACGATCCGCAAGCGCTCGTCGGCGTCAAATTCGGCAACGACACTTTCACCGCGGCCGACGCCGAAGTGATCCGAAAGATCTGGCAAGGCCCGCGCGCGCAGGACGGCGGTTTTATATGGTATGGATTGGAGCGCGGCGCGGACATGTCGGCCTACGCCGGCACCGGTGGTTCACCATTGAAAGGAAGGCCATTCAGCATCGCGCTGGAGTATTGGATCTACTACCTTGCGCAAAATACGAACTGGGATTGGGGCACGCTCACCTATGCGGCCTTTGAACAGCTCTGGACCAAATCAGTGGAGGAATACGGCGCGGTCCTGGGCACCGACAATCCCGACCTGACGCGTTTCCGCGATCGGGGCGGCAAGCTCGTCATCTATCACGGCATGGCCGACCAACTCATTCCGGCGGCGGGAACAATCGATTATTACAAACGCGTTCAACAACGCATCGGAGAAAAGAAGACGTCCGAGTTCGCCCGCTTGTTCCTTGCGCCCGGCGTGGATCACGGCTTCCACGGCGCCGGGGGCACGCCCACTGGGTTTAACGAAGCGATTGTCCGGTGGGTCGAGGAAGGGAAGGCGCCCGAAAAAATTATTGCGGAAAAGCGCGATGAGCGGGGCAAAGTCCTTCGAACCCGACCCTTGTTCCCGTTCCCGCAGGTCGCGAAATTCAAGGGCAGCGGCAGCACGGATGAAGCGGCGAGCTTCGTCAGCAAGAGGCCGCGGCAGTAGCGCGCCCAGCCCTGGCGGGAAAGAAGTCTTTCGCAAGCACTGGAGCGGATGAAGGGAATCGAACCCATCACATGTTGCCGCAGCATGCATAAGCGTGCAGATTCGTGCAGTTTACGAGAGCGCGCTTTTTCACAGAACTCCATGGAACTCCATCCAAGTGCAAGAAGTCTGGCACTAATTGTCACTAAAGTTCGAAACCACCCCTTCGCTCTGGATCAGGCGGCCATCAATTGCTCCCGCCCGCCTATGGCAATGGCAACTCCGCCAGTCTGGAACGAAGGCTCAGTATTTCAGGACGGCGGCTCGCACGGCCCCCCAAAGAACCTGCTTTCGCCGAGACCGGATTTGAAACATCCTAATCGGCCAGCGCAGGGTGCCTCCCCTGCTAAGAGAAAGCGTAGCCATGAGTGAGTATCAATATTACGAGTTCGCGGCCATCGACGGGCCGATCTCTGACGAAGGCCTGCGGTATGCCCGGGGTTGTTCCAGCCGCGCCGACGTGTCTCGCGTCCGCTGGCAGAACACCTACACCTTCGGCGATTTCCACGGGAACGTTGACACCCTGCTCAAGTATTACGACGCTCATTTTTACATCGCTAACTGGGGCACGGTTCGTTTGGGCTTGGCCTTTCCGAAAGGCGCGATCGCCCCGGAGGCGATCCAGCCCTATCTTCGGGGAGGCGAACGGCACGAGGAGACATTAACTGTAAAGAAAATCGGCGACAGGCGTCTAGTGTTGTGGGAACGCAACGAAGAAGGCGGATCGGGATGGACAGAGGGCGAGGGCCTCATCGACGAACTCATCGGAGTCCGCGAGGAATTGATGCGCGGCGACTACCGGGCCTTGTTTCTAGGATGGCTGGCTGATTTCGATCCGGACGAGTGGCGGGATCCCGACGACGGCGCGGTTGTCATGCCACCGATTCCAGCAGGACTCCATCACCTTAGCCCCGCGCAGGCGGCACTAATCAAACACTTTCCTGGGGATCGTGACGCGCTCGCTGTGGCTGCTGGACTGTCTCAAGCCAGCACCCCGGACCGCGTCCCCATAGCCGCAGTTCTTGAGAGACTTTCCGTGTCCGAAATGCGCGCATTGCTTGCACGGGTGACCGAGGGTGGTGGGTCGGGCGTGATGGCCGAGTTGAACCGGCTGACGTATCCACGGGCGCAAATCCCGGTCGGCCAACCGATGAGATGCGCGGATTTTGCCGCCAAAACTCTAGAGACTCGGGAATTACGGCGGAAGAAGGAGGCCGAAGCGGCGGGGGCAAAGCGACAACGCGAGGCAGACCTGCGTAAGCAGCATCTTGCCGCCCTCATGCAGCGCGCAGACACGATATGGTCGGGACTTGACCCTCTCATGGATCAGAAAATTGCTTCGGCCTACGACCAGGCGGCAGCCCAACTGCAGGAATTGCGCGACGCCTATGCGCAAGCCGGTGACATCGGCGGCTTCCAGCAGAAACTCACCGGATTTCGAATTCGCTACTCAAATCGTCCGGCTATGCTGCGCCGGATCGAAAAACTCTGACAGCGCCATGCGCCATCCCGTTGACTCACAAACGTGAAGCTTTTTGAGAAAGCCAGTTTGGCCGACGAATATTACGATTCATTCGGCGTCAACTCCAAAAGCTATACGCAAAAGTCCGCCGGGACGAGCGCGTGGATTGCCGGCTCCCCACGATAAATGAGACTGCCGGCGAAGACGCCGGGTCGTGGCTCGGCCGGTCCGTGGATGCGGTGGGGAGATTTGGCTGGGCGTAGGGGAGGTTTTGATTACACGACGGTGGCAAAGACGGTGAGTCGCTTCGGAAAGCGTCCGGCTCAGGACAAAGTGCTGGAGAGCAAGTTTGAACGTATCGAAATGAATTGTCCAAATTCTAGATACGACCCCTCTGCTCTCACGGGCGGCAATACCGTTTGCATCCACAAACGAAAAGCGAATTGATTGATTGATAATCGTCGTGCGGAGTTTAAACTCAAGGCATGATTGACGAGGCGACGTTGGCGCAGATGAACGGCGAGTATATGATGTCACCCGACGCCGGTCCGGCGTGGCGGGCAGCGTCGAAATACGGATTCGACATGGCGCTCATCGAGGACGCGTTGAGGAAGACGCCCGAAGAAAGACTGGACGCGCACCAGCGCGCGCTAGACATGATTCTCGAATTGAAGGTAACAAGAGAACATCATGCCGCAAAATGACAAAGCGCTGCTATCACGGCTCAAGGAACAGAAAGTCGAATTTGTCATCATCGGCGGCGTCTGCGGGGTCTTGCATGGCGCCTCGCTGGTCACTTTGCTGTCATACTGATGACGGGATACACCAGCACCATGAAATCTGGCCGGCTGCTTTGTTGTTCCACACGGTCAGTTGCGTTTGTGTTCCCTGCGTCAAAATGAGTTCCAACGCTCGAAGCCAGATGTCCGCCTGCTGAAAAGCCCATGATCCCGATTCTTTCCGGATTGATGTTCCATTCCTTCGCATGAGCCCGGACAAACCGAATGGCTCTCTGTGCATCAAGAAGCGGGCGCTGGTAGTTTCCTTGTGGCGGTTGATAGTCGAGCACCACCCCGCGATTCCATTGTTAAACATCGTGGTGCTGGTGCGCGTCATCTCAGGCCGCGAACCGCTGTGAGCAGCAGTTCAACCACCACTCGGAACACTACTATGAATAAAGCTCTCTCCATCGGCGCCTCAGGATGAAACTGGTTTACGACCCTTAAGGAAGTACGTCTTCAGTCCGCCTCGGTCCTTCACGTAAAACTCACCGCGTTCTTCGAAGACGTAACGATCGCGCAGACGGGCGTGAGTATTTTCGTTCACCTGGATGTGACCCGGCGCGCCGTAGATTTCCATGTGCCACGCGGTGTTCACGGTTTCACCCCACACGTCGTAGCTGAATTTCGTTTTGCCGATGACTCCAGCCACCACGAGGCCGGTGTCGATGCCGATGCGCAGGCTGAACGTCTCGCCGTTCGGCGCTTCGTGCTTCACGATTTCCTGTTGGAACGCGAGCGCTGTTTCCGCAATGGCTTCGGCGTGGTCGGGTCGCGGAGATGGCACGCCCGCGGCAACCAAGTAGGCGTCGCCAATGGTTTTGATTTTTTCTAGGCCTAGCTTCTCCACCACGGAGTCGAAGCCGGAATAAATTTCTCCCAGCAACTTCACCACGTCAGCGGCGGCCATGCTTTCAGTGAGGCGCGAGAAGTCATGCAAGCCGGCGAACAAGATCGTGGCCTCAGGAAAACTGTCGGCGATCACTTCGGGCCGCGCCTTTAATCGTTCAGCAATAGCGTGAGGCAGCACGTTGAGCAACAAACCCTCGGACACCTTATGTTCGGCCACGACTTGGTCGTAGAGCTTCTTTGCTTCAAAGTGCAGCAAGCGGACTTCGACCATGTTGCGGACGCGCAACAACACCTCGACGACATCGAAGGGCTTGCTGACGAAATCGCGCGCGCCGGCTTTCAGCGCGCGCAGCTTGTGCTCCGGTTGCGCGGTGATCACGAGCACGGGGACGTAGCCTTCGGTTTCAATTTCCTTCAGCGCATCCATCACTTGAAACCCGTCGAGGCCGGGCATCTGGAGATCGAGGAGGATCAAGTCGTAACGGTTTTGGCGGTGCAGATCGCAGACCTGGCGAGGGTCTGTCGTGGACGTAATGGCAGTGTAATTCGCGCCGCGAAGCAAGCGTTCGAGGAGAAGGACATTCGCCTCCTGATCGTCCACGATCAGGATTTTGGCGTTCAGAATGTCCGCCGGACTGATCATCAGGTTCACATTCTATTCGCGCCGGCTGAGAAACTTCGAGGCGTGTTCGAGCGACGCATCGAGTACGTGCATGAACTCGGTGACCTTGATCGGTTTGGTGAGATAGGAGAAGAACCCCGCCTGGAGACCCTTCTCAATGTCGTGCGGCATCGCATTCGCGCTGAGCGCAACAACGGTGATGTGCGCGGTGGCGGGATCGGCGCGAAGAATTTCGAGCGTTTCAATACCGCTGATGCCTGGAAGATTTATGTCCATCAGAATCATGTCCGGCATGTGCGCTCGCGCCAGTTTGATTCCGGTCATGCCATCGCCCGCGCTCAGCAGGCGCAACTCGGGCCGGCGCGCGATGAGTTGCTCGACGAGTTTCAAGTTGGCCGGATTGTCCTCGACATAGAGCAACGTGCGTTGCGGCGCGCCGCTCTTCACTTGCGACCTCGCAGGCGCTGCGGGTTCGCTGCTTTCAACGGTGAGCACCGGTTCAGCCGCCGCGTTCAACTCGAACCAGAACACGCTTCCATTGCCCACCGCGCTCTCCACGCCGATGACGCCGCCCATCAATTCAATCAGTTGCTTGGCGACGACGAGACCGATGCCGGTGCCTTCCTGTCCGCCGCCTTCCTGCCCAAGACGATTGAAGGGCTGAAACAACTGCGCGACTTCGTCCGCGGCCAATCCCGCGCCAGTGTCCTTCACGCTGACGCGAATTCGTTCGGGCGTGGTGGCAGTGCAGTCCACGACGACAGCGCCTCCGGCCTGATTGTATTTGATTCCGTTGGAAAGAAGGTTGATGAGCACCTGCTTCAAGCGCGTGCGATCGGCGATGACAAAATAAGGAATCGCGGAAGTCGGAAACGTCATCACGATGCCGCCCTTTTGCGCCTGCGGCTCAATCATCGCCTGGCATTCGCGCAAGACTTCGGCAAGCGCCGTCGGTTCGAGCGACAGCGACAACTTGCCGGATTCAATGCGCGCGAGGTCGAGGATTTCATTGATGAGCGTGAGCAGGTGCCAGCCAGCCTTAAGTATTTGTTCGATGCTTTCCTTCTGCGACGAATCGGGCGGCGGCGATGTGGTTTCCATCAGTTGAGCGAAACCCAGGATCGCGTTCAACGGGCTGCGCAACTCGTGGCTCATGCTCGAAAGGAAATCCGATTTCGCGAGGTTGGCCTTCTCGGCCGCCGACTTGGTGCTCTCGAGTTCCGCGTTCTTTTGTTGAAGCGTTTGTTCGTAGCGCTTGAGTTCCGTCACGTCGCGCGCGGCCGCGAACACGCCCTGAAGTTTTCGCTCGCGATCGTAGAGAATCGCCGCGTTGTAAGAGACCACGGTTTCTTTGCCGTCGCGGGCCCGCGCGGTCAGTTCGTAGTTGGTAACTTTTCTCTCCCTCAGCACGAGTTTGATCGCCGCCTCCGCGCGCGCTGGATCCGTGAAGTAATCCTTAAACGGCGCGCCAATCAATTCGTCCCGCGTGCAGGCCGTGAGCGCCTCCATCTGCTTGTTCACATCCGTGATGATTCCCGCCGGGTCGGTGGTCATCAGCGCATCAATGTTCGATTCGATGAGTGAGCGCGTGTAAAACTGTTGGTCGCGCAGGCGTTGATCGAGTTTCGCTTTGTCCGCCTCGACTTCTTTGCGCGCCGTGTTGTCGGTGCCGATCAACAGGTAGCCGATGATGCCGCCCTGATCGTCGCGTAGCGCGGTGACCGATACGATAGCCGAAAAACGGCTGCCGTCTTTGCGGATGTAGGTCAACTCGTAGATGTCTTCGATGCCGCGCGAAGCTTTGAAGACCAGCGCCTGAAATCCCGGCGTGATCGTCGTCCCCAGTTCGGCGCTCAACGCGACAGCCCGTGCGATGACTTCCTGCGGATCAGAAATGTCAGCAGGAGTTATCTTGTTCACCACGTCGCCGGCCACGTAGCCGAGCATGCGCTCCGCGCCGACATTGAAGATCTGAATGACGCCGCGTTCGTCAGTGGCGATGCTGGAAAAATTCGCGCTGTTGAAAATCGCGTTCTGCAAAGCGCCGGCTTTGAGCAGCGCTTCCTCGGCTTGTTTGCGCGCCGAGTTGTCGGTGCCGATCAACAGATAGCCGATGATGCCGCCCTGATCATCGCGCAACGCAGTGACGGAGACGACGGCGGGAAAACGGCTGCCGTCCTGACGGATGTAGGTCAATTCGTAAATGTCCTCGATGCCACGCGAAGCCTTGAACACCAAAGCCTGAAATCCTGGCGTGATTGTCGTCCCGAGTTCCGCGCTCAGCGCCACCGCACGCGCAATGACTTCCTGCGGGTCGGAAATATCGGCCGGCGTGATCTTGTTGACCACGTCCGCCGCGGCGTAGCCGAGCATGCGCTCCGCGCCGACATTGAAGATCTGAATGACGCCGCGTTCATCAGTGGCGATGCTGGAAAAATTCGCGCTGTTGAAAATCGCGTTCTGCAGCGCGCCGGTTTTCAGCAGACCCTCTTTGCGCTGAACTTCGGTCGCGATCTCCACCGGGATTGGATCAAGAATAGATGTTGGCTCCATATTCGATCCTTTCTTAAGGATTTCCTGAAGGTTTCCCAGCGTCCGCTTCGCCAAGGTGATGCTTGAGACAGGCAAGCACTTCCGCCAACACGACCGGCTTGGCGAGAAATGGAAATCCTCCGAGCTGCCCGCCGCGCGCCTCTACTTCGCCTTTCGTCACCGCGGCCGTCAAAAAGATGATCGGCACGCCTTTGAGTTTCGGGCTCGCCTGCATACGTGCCGCCAATTCTCCGCCGTCCATGCCGGGCATCATCACGTCCAGCAGAATCAAGTGGGGTTGAAATGTTTCCGCCGCCGCGAGCGCGGCCTTGGGATCATTTTCCTCCATCACGACGTAAGCATTGGTTTGTTCGAGGTAGAGTTTGAGCAGGCGGGTGTTGCGAGGCTGATCGTCCACCACCAGAATGTTTTTCTTTTCAGTTTTCATGGTCGCTTTCTTATTTCGCCAACTGGAGCTTCAGACATGCGGCAACTTCCGGGAGCACGATCGGTTTCGCGAGAAACGGATAGCCTCCGATTCTTCCGGCGCGCATCGCCACTTCCTCCTTCGTGAGCTTGGCCGTCAGGAAAACAATGGGCACAGACTTCAATTTCGGATTCGCCTTAAGCGAAGCGGCCAACTCACCGCCATCCACTTCCGGCATCAACACATCCAATAGGATCAATTCCGGTTTGAATTCCTCCGCCGTCGAAACTGCAGCCTTGGGATCGTTCTCCTCGCGAACCAAGAAGTCGTTCGTCTCTTCGAGGTAACGTTTCAGCAATTGGGTGTCGCTGGGGTTGTCGTCTACCACCAGGATTCGTTTCTTCATCACTTCGTTTGTCGCATTCATGTCACTCCTTCACCTCGCGCCTTTGTGTGGCGGCGGCGGTTTAAGATTTTTTGGTTGCGCGTCTTCCTTTTCCGGCGCAAGGCCCAGCGATGGCGGGTACGTTTTGTTGACGTATTTGCGCACGAGCCAATGGCGTTGCAGTGCTTCAATCAGCCGCTCAAGTTCGCGCATCGAGGTCTGTGTGTGCTCCACGAGTCCCGGCAGGTCTTTCGTCTCATTCGCCACGGCATCGGCTATTTCGGGCACACGGGCGGCGCCTTTTTGCACGTCCTTCACCGCGACGTTGAGATTGGTGACCATCCCCTGCAACTGGCTCAGCGTCTGGCTGGCCTGCGCGAGAAGTTTCTGCGCGTCATCGGCCAGCGCGTTTTCGTTGAGCAGTTTTCCGGCAGTGCCTCTGCCTTGTTCGAGACCGAGCGCGAGGGTGTCCAACCGCGGGAGCAACCCGTTCAACTGCTCACTGTTCTTTTGCAAATCAGCGCCCAGCTTCGTCCACCCGTCGAGACCAACACCGGCTTTCTTGACCACTGGAATCACTTCCGCGCTCAGGCCGGCCAGCATCTTTTCCATCCGGCCCAGCGAATCTTCCGACGGCAGACACGTGATGGTGGGAGAATGTGCGGGCAGTGGCGCTGTCGTCCCGCGCTCGATCTCCATGAACGAATCGCCTGCCACCGCAAACGCTTTCTTGATCGACGCAGTCGAATCGATTCGCACGAAACGCTCGAAGTCGCGGCGAATTTTAACGTGCGCCTTCATGCGCCCGTCCTCGCCCACGATGATGTCATCCACCAACCCCGCCGACACTCCGAGGATAAACACTTCGTCGCCGCGGCGGAGTCCGGACGTGCCCGCCTCCGGCAGCAGCACATCGAAGGCGTACTTGCGGGCAAACCACCGTTGCGAATGGCCGCTGAAGATTACGCCCGCTACAACGAGTGCGACCACCGCGAGCACGAACAAACCGGTCAGTTCGTTGACGTGCCGAAATTTGAAATGCGTTTCCATCAAGCCTCGGCTTCCATCGCGTGCAGTTCCGAACCCAACATTCTCGCTCGCGTCGTCGCGCGCACGGCTGGGTTGTTCCAGATTTGCGGGTCAGTGACCGTCCAGAGAATCGCAGCGCCACGAGTGCGCGCGGACTGCACCGCGCTGAGGAGAGGGGCCATGAAATCCGCATAAACGCCGCGCACCGGCTGCTCGATAATGATCAGCGTGGGCTGGCCGAGGAACGCGCGGATACAAGCCGCCTTGCGCAAGTCCCATCGTCGCATCCGGCCGGGCCGGCCGCGTGGCAGGCCTGGCAATCCGAACACGCGCGAAAGTTTCAGCGCCTCATCCATAATGTCCTCGTCGGTTCGTCGGGTGTGATGGCGTTCCGCGAGCATGATGTTCTCATCCACATCGATGTCGCTGATCCAGCCTTCATCCTCAAACAACCGACCGATCTTCCCGCGTTGCGAGGCGGCGCGATCGGCGGAAAGGCTCTGCCAATCATCTCCGAGGAAGCTGACCGTTCCTTCCGCCGGCGGCACCAGTCCTTCGGTTGCATCAGCGAGTGGCAGACGCTCGTTTTCGCGTTCGATGCGCACGAGCAGCAGGTCACCTGCATTCAACGTCAAAGAAATGTTCCACAGCCCCGTCTCGTAATCAGAACTCGATTGAACGGTCACGTTGCCGAAGTTCAAAATGGCTGAGGATGCATTCATACGCGCGCCGTCACCAGTAGGTGAGGATGGAAACCGCCACGGACACGAGGAACAGAGCGCCGAGCGAACGCGCCAACGCGCGCTTCGCGGCCAGCGGCACTTCCGTCACGCCGCCTGTTACACTCAATCCTGCCGTCGAACAAATCACCGCCGTGAGCAGCGCCGGCAAAAGACATTTCACCAGCAGACCAATCGCGTCGAACGGGTGAACCGCCTTGAACACGCTGTTGAGGAAAACGGAAGGATCTGGATTGGTCTGCCCGATGAAAGCGCCGAAACCAAACCCGCTCGCGAACGCCACGAGCACGAAGATGACGGTTAGACAAAACGCCGACACGGCCATCGCGAGCACGCGTGGCAGGACGAGAAACGGCAGCGGCTCGATGCCTTGGGCTTCAAGCACGCGCACTTCGCCGCCCGCTTTCATGAGACCCAACTCCGTGGCGATGGCGCTGCCGGCGCGCACGATCAGAACAAAGTTTGCGAAGAGCGGCCCGAGTTCGTGCGCAACCACCACGACGAGCAACGGTCCGAGTTTCTGCGATTGGCCGAGCTTGCCGGTCCAGACGTCGAGCTGCACGACAATGGAAATTCCAACTAGCACGGCGAGGATGAGAATGAAGCGAATCGATTCGACGCCAAAGAGCAGAATCTGATGTGAGAAACAGCCGCGCACTGTTCGCCCCCAGCGCCGCGGCTGCGCGCTGAGAAAGATCGTCGTGCCGAGCACCGAGGCGAGATATTGCACTCCGCGCCATTGATCCGTCGCGAAAGCGCCCACGCTCCCGAGCATTCCTGGAGCGAGGCTGTCCCGCGCGTTTCGGCGCGCAGATTCTTTCTTCAAGGCATCAGGCGCAATCACTCGTGCATCATACTCCCATCCCCGGTCACACACCAGGTAAAACCAACCTGCTGGAGAATCAGGAAGCGACTGGGTGTAGGTGGACAAGATGGCGTGAGCGTGATCGGGCTTGTCTCCAGCCAGGTAGATGCGGGAGCAACAGACGTTTGGTGCGGACATCACCGATGAGGAATACGCCGAAGCCACGTTGCGACGTTCAGGGCAGCGATTGAACGGCGCCTGCATCGTCTCGCCGCCAAAGAGTTGCCGCCGAAAGTTTTCCTGCTCGCTCAACAACACGGTCTTCAAATCAAACGTGTCAGCTTCCGCAATCAAAAATCCAGGTGGGGTTCCTGTTCTCGCCTTGGAACAATTTCACTGAACTGGCGTTTGATTCAGGCTCCCGAATTTGTCTCCAACTACATCGCCCTCCACGAGCTGATGCATCTGAGGCAAATGAATCGCTCACCGAAATTCTGGCGAGAGGTGGAGCTGTTTGTCCTTCGTTTCAAGAAGCAGAGCGGTCAAAGAAACATCCCCGCAAAAGCTTGATTTCGTGATCACACTTCCACAGAAAAGTCTTCGTTCAGCACCACAGCCCGGAGCACATTCCCAACGGCGCGCCACTGTTTACCACTCCGCGACACTTTGTAATGACTCCCTTTGGAGGTCGTTCACTCCGCCCCCCCCCGGTTTGCCGATGCCCGGTCTGACAGGGCGGCTGCCAACCTGAACCGGCGTCGTCAGGTTTTCATTGAGTGTCGGCTGTATTCGCCATGCCTCATCTGAAGATACTACTTGCCGCGCAACTTTGCTGCTGTTGAAATCCGGAGACGTGTATGGAAAGAGCTTCATGGTGCCGTTGTGGGTTCTCATGGGCACGGGGCTGCTTGCCTCAGCGGCGGTAGTCTCAGGCGTTCCGGAGGCGGTATCGCAATGGTCGGGGCGCGAAGGAAAGATACTTCCCGTTCCGGTGAAGAATGTGCAGTTGGAACGCGGCTTTTGGGGGCCGAAAATGCGCATCTACAAGGACCGCACGATTCCGCATTCATGGCAATACATGGGCTACGATATCCGGTCGCTGCGCAAAGCGGCGGGAGAAAAGACTGATGGCCCATTCAACAACACCTGGGGCGAAGCCAATCTTTACAAATTTCTCGAAACAATCGCCCATTCTCTTGGGATGTTTCCGGATGCTGCGCTGGAACGGCAGGTGGACGAGATCGTCGAACTCATCGGGCGGGCACAACGCGCCAACGGTTACTCGCATGTCTTCATCATTAACGAAGGCAAACCGGAATGGGATCCTGAGTTTCTCGACGGTTCCCACGACGGCTACGTGTTGGGGCATCTGATCGAGGCGGCCATCGAATATCACGCCAACACCGGAAAACGAGCTCTGCTGGAGATCGCCTGTAATGCGGCCGACGAAGCCTGCGCGCATTTTCTGGGGCCGAGAGGAGTGCCCGGCTTTTGCGGACATGCCGAGCTGGAGATGGCTTTGGTCGAGCTATCCCGTGCCACCGGTCGTGCCAAATACGTCGAATTGGCGCGGGCCTTTGTCGAATGGCGCGGTCGCGGTCTGGTGAAGCCCTATAGCGCGACGCCTCGGGCCTATTTCCAGGACGCCGTTCCGTTGCGTCAGCAGATCAACCTCGACGGTCACGCTGTCAGGGCCACCTTTTTTGCCACCGGGGTGGCGGACCTCGCCTTGGCCACCGGCGAAGCCGACTATCGCCTCGCGGCCAATCGCTTCTGGGACAGCGTCACCCGTCGGCGCATGACCATCACAGGCAGCATCGGCCCTCGACAGGAACATGAGGCATTCGGCGAGGATTACGAACTGCCCAACAACGGCTATTACGAGTCATGCGCGGCCTGCGGCCTTGCCGACTTCTCCCAGCGCATGTTCCTTTTAGAGGGCCAATCCGATTCGAGTGACGTCCTTGAACGTGTGCTCTACAACGCGGTCCTGCATGGTATCTCGCTTGATGGAACGAATTCCTACTATCAAAACCCGCTCAGCGACAGCAATCACCCGCGTTACAATTCCTGGGTCTGCTGCCCGCCCAATCTCTCCCGCACCGTTTTTCAAGTGGGTCGATACGCCTACACCTCCGGTGAAAAAGATGTCTTCATCAATCTCTATGTGGCCGGAACGGTTCAAGCCCCGCTCAAAGATGGCGCGGTCTCTTTAAAGGTAGAGACCGACTACCCGTGGGAGGGGAAAGTGAAAATCGCCGTTACTCCTGGGAACGTAAAACGATTTGCTGTGAATCTGCGTTGGCCGGCTTGGTGTGAGAACGCAACCCTCTCGATCAATGGCCCGACAATCCATCCGCTCCGCAAAACGGATCGTGGTTACCTTCGGTTGGAGCGCGAGTGGCGTGAGAACGATGTCATCGAATTCAACATGGATATGCCCGTCCGCCTCATGCAGGCTCATCCGCTCATCAAGGATTGTGCGGGCAAAGTGGCCCTCCAACGCGGCCCACTCATCTATGGATTTGAAGGAATGGATAATCAGGGCAAGGCCGCCCTGGAACTGGGGGATCATCCTCAATTCCAAGTGGAAAACCGATCCGATCTGCTTGGCGGCGTTCGCGTGGTGACTGGCCGGGACGCGGAGGGCAAGCCGATCATGGCGGTTCCATTTTTCGCAATGGCCAACCGTGCGAAAACCGCCCAGGAAGTCTGGACCATCCAGCGGGGCCTCAAGCCAAGCGATGCCTGGTGGGAAGGCCGCCTCTATCGCAACGCCCACGAAGCCATGATCAAATCCGTCGCGCCAAGCCCCACGGAGAAGGATGTCACGGAGTGAGACCGAGACCGAAGCCGCAAACACCCAAAACGAGTCAACCAATGTATGAAAGCATGAGCAAGCCCACCGCCATCTCTCAGACATCCGGCGGCACCAGGCATTTTGCCATGTTGGCCATGGCTGTTGCGGCTCTCTGGCTGCCAATGCAAACAAATGGCGGGGTGGCGCGCCCGCTCACGACGGACGCCGGCTGGCGGTACTGCAAAGGAATGACCGCCCCAACCAATACCTGGAGCACGAAGGACTTTGATGATTCCCAATGGGCCGCTGGCCGCATGCCCTTCGGTTACGGCAATGGGGCCGCCGGCACTGTGCTGACCGACATGCGCGCGAACTATTCCACCGTTTACCTGCGCTATAATTTTACCAACTGGGACGCGATTGCGATCACCGCGCTGGAGCTGAGCGCGGAATCTGGCAGCGCCTTTATTGTTTGGATCAACGGGGTGGAAGCTTGGAAGTCGGCCGGCGTCCCGGCCACACCTCTTCGGGAAACGAAAACGCTGGCCAACCCCACGAATTTCTTCGCCCGCTCCTCGCCCGGCAGACAAACCATCGCCATCCAAGTCTTCAACTCGGCGGTGGACAGCCCAAAATTTCACATCAATATACGCGCTGCGGCCCACCATATGTTTGGCGCGAATGCCATCAAAGTGGCCTGCGTGGGATCGAGCACCACCCAGGGGCACGGCACCTATCTGGGGTCCTACCCGATGATTTTGCAGACCCTCTTGGGGCCCGGGTATGAGGTCCGCAATTACGGTCACAACGGCACCCGGTTGATCCGCCAGCTCGTTGACAAATCGCGCCCCCTCAATGTCTCTTACACCGACAATCCGGTGATTGGGCCAGAATGGTACGACAGCGTGGCGTGGCAGCCCGATATCGTTTGCATTCAGCTCGGCGTCAATGATGCGAGCACCAACTGCGATTGGCGGGAAAAACAACAGCACTTTGAGAGCGAGTATGATTACCTGATCGCCCCCTACACCAATCGCCCCGGACCCGCGCCCAGGATCTGCATCGAACCCCCAAGTTGGGTCGCCACGAACAACAACCCGCACCGGATCAATGGCTGGGCCTTTACCGACGATGGAACCATCGCAAACGGCGAGGTTGTCCCCAGGGCTCGCAGCTACGCCGCCTCGCGGGGCTATCAGTTGATTGATGTCTATAACGCGACCTATGGGCACTGGCCGGAATACTACCTCGCAAACGGAGCCGATCCCCTGCACCTCAGCTCTCTGGGCAATCACGTCATCGCCCAATTGGTCGCCGGCGAGATCAAGCGCCCCACCACCCAATTAAGATCGGGCAGCAGAAGGGCCACGCAGGACGCCAAGTAGTCGGCGGTGAATCAACTCCGAAATTATGGTAATGACTGCCTCTCCATCCGTGACACCGACTTTTCGTCGCCCGGGATACCTTTTATGGTTGATGACCACACTGCTTGCTGCCGTCTCGCTACGAGCGGACGAGGTGAAACTGAGCGCCGATTTCTCCGTCCACACCGGAGCCATTCGCCCGCTCCACGGCATCAACAAAGGCCCGCTTGCTCCGGGCGGACTGTTGGACGTGATCAAGGAGCAGAAGGAGCTGGGGATTCCGTTCACGCGCCTGCATGACTGCGGTTGGCCGAATCCGTATGTGGTCGATCACCATGTGGTTTTCCCCAATCCAGACGCGGATCCAACGCTGCCTGAGAGCTATGATTTCCGGCTCACCGACGAATACATCAGTGCGGTGCGCAGGACTGGCGCGGAGCCGATTTACCGATTAGGCGAGAGCATCGAGCACACGACTGTGAAGCGCTACGTCCATCCACCCGCGGATATGGAGAAATGGGCGGCGGTCTGCCTTGGAATCATACGGCATTACAACGAGGGCTGGGCCAACGGATTCCATCACCATATCCGCTACTGGGAGATTTGGAACGAGCCCGAAAACCGCCCGGTGATGTGGAGCGGCACGGATGACGACTATCTGCGGCTCTACCGCAGCGCCGCCACGGCCATCAAAAAGCAGTTCCCTAACGTGAAGGTCGGTGGCCCGGCACTCGGTGCCAGCGGCAGTTTTTTGAATGGAGAGTTTCGGCCCACGGATTTCGCCGTGAACTTTTTGGCCATGTGTCGCAAGGAAAACGTGCCGCTAAATTTTTTCTCATGGCACTGCTACACGGCCGACCCCGCCGAGCTTTCCACTCGCGCCCGAGCCATCCGAAGGCTGCTGGATTCCAAGGGCTTCACCGAGACCGAGAGCCATCTCAACGAATGGAATTATCTTCCCGGCAACGATTGGGGACCCATCTCCCGCTCCGGAACTCCCACCACCCGGCAGCGCGCCTACAAAGCAATGGCTGGCGCGCCGGGAGCCGCGTTCGCCGCCGCCGCTCTACTGGAACTTCAGGACGTGCCCGTGAACGTCTGCAATTTCTTCCACGGCGAATTGGGAGGGTTCGGCATTTTCACCGAGCACGGCGTGCCACTGAAGGTCTATCAGGCCTTCCGCGCGTTTCAGGGGCTGATAGAAACGCCCAGACGGGTGGAGACCCGCGGGGCCGTCGCCGGGAAACTGGCCTTCGCTGCCGGACTGAGCGCTGACGGCCGAGAAGCAACCCTGCTCGTGAGCAATTTTGCCGACCCGCGCTCGGAGGTCATCCTGAATTGGAAAAGTTTTGGGTGGACCGGCGGGGTCACTGCAGAGATTCGCCCCGTCGATGCCGCCAGCGACTTTACGAATGTGCGGAGCGAGTCGGTGGCGGATGATAGCCCGAGTCTTCACCTGACACTAAAGGCGCCAGCCCTCGTGCTGATTCGGCTGCGCCCCACGGATGGCGCGATGGCCAGGACGAAGTTGTCGGTGACTTCGCCCGCGAACCGGCTGGTTTTCCAGCGCAATCAGGCTGGCAACGCGACATTCTCCGTTGCCGGAAACTGCGCATGGCCGGGGGCGGTGGTCGAGGCGCGGATGGTTGACGCTGCCACAGGCAAGGCCGGCGATTGGGCCTCATTAGGAACGGTCCAGCCGGACTACACCTACGGTGGCAGCCTTACAGTCGCAGTTGGCTGGTATTCGCTGGAAGTGCGCGCGCGTGGCGGAGGGCATTCGGCCACAGCAACCGTTGAGCGAGTTGGCGTCGGCGAGGTGTTTGTGGTCGTGGGCCATTCGGTGGCGCACGGCGGGGCGATCAATCTTCCGGGAGCGGAGGACGACCGGGTCAATACCATTGCCCTGCCCGCAGGCGATATGGAATCGCAGTGGCAATACAAGTTCACCGGCAACCCGCGCTTTTTGCCGGACACGATCGGGAGACATTTCGATTCCAACGTCCAGCCTGCTCCGGCCGGGAACGGCACTTACTTCTGGGCCGCGTTCGCGGAGCACGTCGCCAAGGCGCAAAATGTGCCGGTGCTGATCCTCAACGCTGCCTTCGGCGGCACCAGCCTGGAGCATTGGGCCAAATCCGCGCGCGGTGAATCATTCCCGCACCCGTTCGTGATTTCATCGATCCGCATGCCCTACATCCGGTTAGAGCACGCGCTGAAGAAGTATTGCGCCGTCACGGGCCTGCGGGCGATTCTCGCCGATCAAGGCCAGAACGATTGGACGGAGAAGGACGAGAACAAGATCGTCGCGAACTATCAGGCCTGGATCGAGCAGGCCCGAAAAGACTCCGGATTCCCGAAGCTTGCCGTGGTGGTCAATCGCCAATCGCCTCCCGACGGCTTCGGCCAGATCCGGCGCGTGCAGGACCGCATGATCAAAGAATTTCCCTATTGTTTCCCCGGCCCGGACTACGACACGTTCGGCAACGAGGACACCGTTGACAAAGTCCACCTCAGCGAACCCGGCGCCAGGAAGGCGGCGCAACTCTGGTCCAAAGCACTGGGCGCGAATTTTTTCAAAGCCTCAGTCCCTTCGCAGGCAAAGTAGAGTGTTGCCGACGTTACGAGCTACGAAGATTTTTACAGGAACAGGAACCAGACAATGCACAACCTTTCCCTACGGGCCATGCTTATCTTAGAGCCTGTTTTAAAATTGCGTGGGGTCCTGCGGCGAGGGATTTTGGCTGTGGCCAAGGCGGCGAGGCCGGAGCATCCCCGCAGCGGGCTGTGATGGCCGAGTCAACGCACGGCGCAAACAAAAGACCCGCCGCCCGGAGGGTTTTCGCACGCCCGCTGGCTTTGTTGCTC
>JBBRPK010000023.1:0-53679 GCA_038228235.1 Verrucomicrobiota bacterium | reverse complement strand
TTTTCGCCTCTGTGTCTCTGTGGCTCTTTGGTTGAAAAACTGGGCTAAGGATTTTAGGCTGGCATAAGCAAGAGCTTTTTTAAAACATGCCATTGCGCAGGTCCTCCAAGCCGAAAAGATGAACCACAGAGACACTGAGGCACAGAGATGAAAATTGAATGAGCAGCGCGCAAATTGCGTCTCCGGCTGATCGTCTTCCTTTTCGCCTCTGTGTCTCTGTGCCCAAATCCTCGCCTAAGGAATCAAAAATGCGATTTTGCTCAATAAAATTGAGGAATTCATTTCTGGTGCCAAAATACAAAAGCTATAGAACGCCGAAAGTGGCATCGCTGTATTGGGCTTGTGTGTTTCGAATCGAATTATTTCTTAGGCGAGGAACAGGGCTGTGCCTCTGTGGTTGAAAAACTGGGCGAAGGATTTTAGGCTCTCATAATCAAGAGTTTTTTTAAAACATGCCATTGCGCAGGGCCGCCAAGCCGAAAAGATGAACCACAGAGACACTGAGGCACCGAGGCAAGAATTGAATGACCTGAGTGGATCCGAGCGCCCGCGAGCAAGCACGAGTTGGCTGTTGCCTTGGCGCAGCGTGGTTTTTGGTGCTTGGGTCTCGGCTTCGCGATTGCGTTTGCCTATTGGTTGTATCGGCGATTGAAAGATTAGAGGCGTGCCGGGTTTTGAATTAACGATCCAATGGAGAGGGGCGGCGGCCGCGGCTTGCTTCGGGCACGTAATCGTTCACTGGTCCGGATGCCCCGCCTTTTTTCAGAGTTGCCTTCCTTGTCATCAATTCAGTCATCATCGTTTCAGGATCGGGGTATCGCGTAAAATCGGGCGGCGGGAGAAAAATGTCCCCTGGCGGCGCTGCCAGGCGAACGTCGGATAAATCGAGCGCGAATCGTGTTCCGCCATTCACGGATTTAATTCTGAGCGGGAATCCATTCAAATCGCTGGCGCGCCAGACGGTAAACTGAGCAGAGGGGCCGGCGCTCACCGTCAGGATCACGTCTGCTCTCTTGCACAGGTGGCCATTGACTTTTTCTGAGAGGCCACCAGCCAGGTCGGTGGCAGGAGCGACGCTCATCACCTCCACGGGGGAGTTGACGGGCGCGCAGCCCAGCAAAGGCTGGTTTAGAATGTAACCGCCATGCTCCCTCACATTCCAGATGTAGTAAACCCCACTAACCCGAGGCGTGAATACCAATTGGCCTCCCAGTCCAAGCAGTTCCCCGGAAATTGTCTGCATCTCATTGGAGGGGGTTGAAACGGCCACCTCCACATGAGCGCTGAAACCGCCGACGTTTGTAAGCAGAACTCCAGCGGGGCCGGCCAGGAACGCAGGCGGGCTGGAGCTGAAGCGTTGCTCCACCTGGTCAGAATGCCTTTTCGACCGTTCCGAGTGTATGCAGCCACCGAGGAGGGCTGTTAGCAGAAGCGCCCTCAGGAGCGAAAAACTCATCCCTTTGCCTGGCCACGGTATGGCATGCCTCCGCAGGACCGATCCCCATCCCCGTGCGGCTAAAAACCTGTGGCTCACGCCAGGATGTCCTTGACCACTTGACCGTGCACATCCGTTAGCCGGAAATCGCGGCCCTGAAAACGGTAGCTGAGCCTTTCGTGGTTGAAACCGAGTAGATGCAGAATCGTGGCCTGAAGGTCGTGCACATGGACTTTGTCCCGGACCACGGAGAAGCCCAACTCGTCCGTTTCGCCATAGGTAATGCCGTGTTTTATCCCGCCTCCGGCCAGAAAAATAGAAAAGCAGTCTGGATAGTGGTCGCGGCCCAAAATCTTGCTGCCGGCAGTGCGGCCCTCGCGGAAAGGCGTGCGTCCGAACTCTCCTCCCCAAACCAGGAGGGTGTCGTCGAGCAAACCGCGCTGGCGCAAGTCTTTGATCAGCGCCGCCACCGGCTGGCCCATGCGCGCGCATTTATTCGTGAGGCCCCCCCGAATATCCTCGCCGTCATTGGTCCCATGAAAATCCCAGCCCCAATCGAATAACTGCACGAAGCGGACGCCTTGTTCCACCAGGCGGCGGGCGAGCAGGCAGTTGTTGGCGAAGCTGGCTTCCCCGGGCTTCGCGCCATAGGCCTCCAGCGTTTCTTTCGGTTCTCGTGAAACATCCATTACCTCCGGGACTGACACTTGCATGCGGTAGGCCAGTTCGTATTGGGCGATGCGGGTGGCAGTTTCCGGATGGCCCAGCTCGCGGGCCTGCACCTCATTTAATTCGCGCAAGGTGTCCAGGGTGCGGCGGCGCATCTCCCGATCCATGCCAGGCGGATCAGATACGTAGAGCACCGGGTCTCCTTTCGATCGGCATTGCACACCTTGAAACACGGAGGGCAGAAAACCGCTTCCCCAGGCGCTCGGACCCGCGCTGGGTTGGACGCCGCTGGAGATGAGCACGACGAAGCCCGGCAAGTTCTCGTTCTCCGTTCCCAGGCCATATGTCACCCACGAACCCATCGAGGGACGCCCCTGTCGAGCGGACCCGGTAAAAAGCAGCAACTCGGCCGGAGTATGATTAAACTGGTCGGTGTTGAGGGAACGGATAACACACAATTCATCTGCCACTTCGTGCAGGTGAGGAATCGCATCCGACATCCAGATTCCGCCTCGGCCGTGTTGCGCGAACTGGCGCGGGGTGCCCATTAATTTCGGCACTCCGGAAGTGAACGCGAAACGTTTTCCTTTGATGAACGCATCCGGGCACGGCTTGTCATTCCACTTCACGAGCTCGGGTTTATAATCGAACAGATCAAGATGCGGTGGGCCGCCCGACATATGCAAATAAATCACCCGTTTCACCTTTGGCTCAAAACCTGATTTTTTTGGCGCGAGTGGGTTCAAGACCGGGCCGGCAGCCGCGCGGGTCTCGCGCCCAACCATGCTCGCGAGCGCAATGGCCCCAAGACTAAATTGGCTGGTGGTTTTCAGGAATTGCCGCCGCGTGACGCACTGAAGTTCCTCAAGGTCTGGGTTCATAATTTAATCACCGTCTCATCAACATTTCGTCGAGATTCAAAAGCACATTACCCACCGTAGTCCAGGCCGCCAGATCGGCGAGATTGGCCCCTTTTGGCGCTGGACCCAAGGGGTCGGTCGCGAGGCGCCTGGCCTTTTCCACATCTTTCGCATAATCCGCCCGCGACTCCTCGTAGAGACTTAAGAGTGGCTGCATTTCGCTCTCCTGGGGCGAACGCGCCAGGCAAAGCCGAAAACCATAGTGCGCCTTCTCGACCGCGGAACCAGGGTGGTCCGCTATCCGCCTGGCAAGGGCCTGGGCCGCCTCGATATAGACGGGATCGTTTAACGTCACGAGGGCTTGCAGCGGGGTGTTGCTGCGCACCCGGCGGAGGGTGCAGACCTCGCGATTGGGCGCATCGAACGCGGCCATGGACGGATAAGGGCTGGTGCGCCGCCATTCCACATAAAGTCCGCGGCGATGTTGATCCTCCCCCTCGCTTGTCTTCCAATCCAGCGAACTACCGAAGGCGGCGCTTAAACCGAGCGACGGGCGGAGCGGGCGGATGGATGCACCGTACATTTTGCGGCTTAATAGTCCGCCGACAAATAAAGCCTGATCCCGAACCACCTCGGCTGACATCCGAAAACGCGGGCCCCGCGCCAGCAGGAGATTGTCCGGATCGCGCTCTTGCAATGCAGGGGGAACCCGAGAGGACTGGCGATACGCCGCTGAGGTCACCAAAAGCTTCAGGAACTCTTTCATGTTCCATTTTTGTGCCACTATTTCGGTGGCGAGCCAATCGAGCAATTCCGGATGGGTCGGTCGATCGCCCTGGGAACCAAAGTCCTCGATCGTTCTCACGATGCCAACCCCGAAAAGCTGTTCCCAAAACCGGTTCGCGAGGACGCGCGAAGTAAGCGGATTATTATCGTCCACCAGCCATTTGGCGAGCTCAAGCCGGTTCCGGGGGGCCGCATCTGGCGATGTTTGAAAGGCAGCCGGGACGCCCTCGGTGACGTCCGGGCCAAGATCCATAAAGTTCCCCCTGAATTGGAGGCGAGTTTTACGCCGCTTCTCGCCCGCCAGCTCGTGCATGACCGGCACGGTGCTCGGCTTCATCTCTTCCAGTTGTTTGCTTAATTCCGCCAAACGGTCTCGCTCCGGCTTCAACTCGGGCGCGATGTTGCGCAGATAATATTTTGTTAAAGCTTCGCGCTGGTCGTCGCTTCGCTTCTCTCCATCCAAGGCCAGGACTGCCATCACGGCAGGAGGAGTGCGGGCATACTCCGGCGCGCGATCATCTTCGGAAACACTGATGCGAAAGCATCCCAAAGTATGCTGCTCGTGTTCGGATACTTGTTCAAGCCGGATGCGCAACGTGGAGCCCGGCAATGCGTCTTCTGATTTCTTGGGAAGCAGGGTTAAAGTATGCGCTTTGCCTTTGCTTGGGCCTGGCGACCAGCCCTTCTTCTTGTCGGCTTTTCCATCCAGAACGCTTTTGGGATCGAATCCTTCTTGCGAAACATCGGCGAAGGCGGCGGCAAAGGCAACTGGACGGGAGCCGTCCAAACTAAACTCCACGCTCGGGTTCGGCGGCTCTTTAATGGTTTTCTCCCAGACCGGCTGGCGCTTTTCGTTGAGAAGCGCGATCCGAAAATCGCTCAGGCGCGTATGAAGACCGTTATCAGTCCGATTCCAGATAATGAGACGGTCTATGCGCTGCATCGTTTTCAAATCCACCTCCCACCAGGGGTTTTCCGACTTCTCGGTGTGGGTGGTTGATTTCGCTTTGTCGTAGTCCCCGTCCGTGTTCCCATCAAGGGCCAGGCGCGCCGGACCGCCAGCCGCGGTGCTGCTTTGAGAAGCTTCCCCCTGTGAGCCAATGTTTTCTTTGCCGCGGAAGATCTGGACCTCCGCCAGAGACAGATACTTTTCTTTGCCAGGCAGTTCGATCCTGACAAATCGGGCCTCGGTGGGAGCCGCCTCCGGAGGGAGCAAAGTGGCCGAAATGCGCGAAAGGACGAAGTCTCCGTTAGTCCAATGTCCCGGTCCTTTGCTCGGCAGCGACTCGTGAGGCAGCGCTTCCAATCGCAAGGCGGCGATCCGTTTCGCCGTTAAGGGAAGTTCAAGCGTATAAACATCCGTTTTTTGTCCCGCCGCCACCAGCACTGTGCCATCGCCCAGGACAGACATGGGTTCCTCGTTTTTGGATTTCAGCGCCAACGGTTTGAGCGGCAGCCAAGGCAGATGCAAAGGAAAATTCTTTTCCCAATTGACTTGGCTGAGGAGGAGCTCGGGCGTCGGGGTCTTAAGCTTTTGCTGGAGAACGGTCGTCTCCGATTCCCATTTCGTGCGCTGTGAGCGCTCCCCTTCCGAGTAGAATTTCAAGACCGGAGCTTCATCGTTTCGGTCGGCATCTTCCGTGTTGTTAAACAAAGCGAAAAAGCGGAAATACTCCGTCTGTGAAATGGGGTCATATTTGTGAGTGTGACATTGGGCGCACCCCATGGATGTGCCCATCCAAACCGCCATCGTTGTATTGACTCGGTCCACGATAGCGGCGTTGCGGAATTCCTCGTCACTGGTTCCTCCCTCACTGTTCGTCATCGTATTCCTATGACAGGCTGTGGCCACGAGGTCTTCCTCGTCCGGATCGGACAACAAGTCGCCCGCGATTTGCTCGAGGGTGAAGCGATCGAAAGGCTTGTTGGCATTGAAAGACTTGATGACGTAATCCCGAAAAGCCCAAATGGACCGCGGCGGATCATCGGCGTAACCGGCTGAGTCCGCGTATCGCACCAAGTCGAGCCACATCCGCGCCCAATGTTCTCCAAAAGCATCTCGCTGCAGCACTCGATCGACGAGTTTCTCGTAGGCGCGGGGGCTGCGATCTCTCACAAACTGATCTACCTCTTCCAGCGTGGGCGGCAGCCCTGTCAAATCCAACGAAACGCGGCGAATCAGCGCATAACGATTCGCTTCAGGGGAAGGTTTCAATCCCTCGCGTTCCAGCCGTGCCAGAAGGAAGTAATCGATGGCATTGCGAGGCCATTTTTTATTCTGCACCGTGGGCAAAGGCCATCGGACTGGTTTAACATAGGCCCAATGGGTGGCGAAGGGCGCTCCCTGCTCAACCCACCGGCGAAGCAGATCGATTTGCTGCCGAGTCAGCTTCTTGCCTGATTTGATTGGCGGCATCAGGTCATCAGGATCGGTGGCGGTGATACGCTGTATCATCCTGCTCTGAGTGGGATGACCCGGGACAATGGCGCGCTCGCCCGATTTGGCAGGCTTCAGCGCCTCTTCGCGGATGTCGAACCGTAGTTTGGCTTTCCGTTCGTCGCCGTCAGGGCCGTGGCATTTGTAACAGTTCTCGCTTAGGATGGGCCGGATTTCCCGATTGAAATCAACCTTGTTCGAGCTGGGCTGAGATGTTTTTGGAGCATTTGATGAAGCTGCGGAAATCCACCCTCCAAGAGTCAGCCAGACGACGAGAACCAGCAGCCTCCCCACTCTTGGTTGGCACCACACTTTCCCCGGTAAGGCGCCGGTCCGCCAGTTGTTCATTTCTGCCTGCATCGATCCTATTTAGACGAGTTGGGCACCCAATTCCATCGAAAAGATTTAGGCGCGCCGCCTCAGACAATGCGAAGTCGCAGAGAAAATCGAAAGGTGGTATTGATTCTCCACAGTATGGAACAACCGTTGGCTATGATCCCCGCGCGCTCCAAGCAGCAAGCTTTGGATTGGAGCCTGGTGCTGTTGAGCCAGGGTATCGAGAGCATCCTCGAACGTGTCCCGGAGGCTGAAGGATGGCGATTGGTCGTGGGTGGGAATGATTCTCAGCGGGCCCTTCAGGCCCTCCGCCAATATCGGACGGAAAACCGCGCGCCGGTCTGGCGGCAACGTGTGGCCTGGACCGGACTGATTTTCGATTGGCGCAATCTGGCGTGGTTTCTTTTGCTCATTGTTATCTTTGTGTTGGGGGAGACGCGCTTCTCGTTTTTGCGCGGGGCCGGAGTCATGGACAGCCGGGCAGTATGGTCGGGTCAATGGTGGCGGCTCTTTACAGCCATAACCCTGCACCGAGACCTCCCTCATCTTGTCTCCAACATCACGGTGGGGATTGTATTGCTCGGCCTGGCCCTGGGCAGCTTTGGTTCCGGGATAGGACTGCTCGCATGTTATTTGGCGGGGGTGGCGGGAAATGTAGCAGGATTGTTTCTTCATGCGGGAGGGCATCGCTCGCTGGGCGCCTCGGGAATGATCTTTGGCGCTCTCGGTTTGCTGAGCGGACAAATGATCGGCATGGTCCATAGCGGGTTGACCGCTCGGCAACTCACCCTCCGCGGGCTGTTAAGCGGGCTTCTTTTTCTTGTGCTGTTCGGCTTGAACCCCGACACAGACATTGTTGCTCATATTGGCGGCTTTCTCACAGGGGTTTTCCTGGGTGGGCTGTTGGCTCTTTGGGCCAAACACCTTACCGAGAGCGCCCTGGCCAATCGCCTTGCGGAGGTCCTCTGTGGAGGGCTGGTGGGACTGACCTGGTGGCTGGCGTTGGGCTAATGGCGAGGGATTGCTGCGGTGGAGGACTCAGTTGGTTTGCCGAGCGCGATAGAATCGCTTTTTTAAACCAGCGGCGGCGGGGTCCGCGAAATCGACCGTTCCAGTTGTATTGGTAATGCGCGTTAGTTCCGACCACTGGAGGAGATTGCTGGACACATCGATAGCATAGCTGTGGCCCGGCGCGCCGGAGAGCGTGGAGTGAAAGCCAGTATTGGTCTGCCAACTTGCGGACCCAAACTGGACCGGCCCATCATCGAGAATGGTCAGCGTGGCGCTGAGGAAGGCCCCGGGTGTGGCGTTGACCATGCCCGTCAAGCCAATGGAAAGGGTTTCGCTGGTTCCAGTCGGAACGTCATGGAGGAGCGTGACGAGGAAACTCCTGTTCGTCACGCCCGGGGCAAATACTAACGTGCCGCTTGCCCCCACGTAATCAGTGCCGGCTTTGGCAGTGCCATCGCTGGTGGCATAGTCCACATAAACCGTTTGCATGAACGGGTTGGCCAAGCGGACGGGAATGGCCACAGTCCCGGCGCTTTCGCTCACCTGAAAACGATTGGTGCTCAAGCTGGCCTGGGGTGGATTATCATCGAGGATCGTCAGCGTGGCTCTGGACTGCGCGCCGAGCAGGGCGTTGGTGGGATTGCTTAAATAGAGCAAGACAGTCTCGCTCGCCTCATTGACGGTCTCGTTTACCACGGGCACCACAAAGGAGCGGGTGGTCTGGCCGGGCGAAAATGTTAATGTGCCGAGCACGGGCGTGTAATCAGTCCCCGCGGTGGCAGTTCCATTGCTGGTCGCATAGTTGATGGTCGGCGTCATCCCGGAGGCTGCGTTTAGGCTAACTGTGATCATGGCCGGTCCGGCGTTTTCCTCGACCGTGAAGTTGCTCGTGGAAAAGGATACCGTCGGAGGATCGTCATCCATAATGGTGACGGTCGCAGGGCCGCCAACGGTCGCGTTGACGGGATTGCTCAAAGTGACAAGGATAGTTTCGTTCAGTTCCACCAAAGTGTCGTTGGTGATATAAAGCCGAAAAGTGTGCGCTGTTTCGCCGGGGAAGAAAACCAGTGTGCCGTGGGCGCTCCCGTAATCGCTGCCCGCAGTGGCGGTTCCGTCCGAGGTGGAATAATCGACGCTGACCTTAAAATGAGTCGAGTCGCTTAACTGGACGGCTACCTGCAACATGGGCGTGCTTTCGCCGACAAAATAGTTGGTGACAAAAGCCAGCGGAGCCGGCCGGCTATCGAGAGTAATCGAGTCGCTGACGTTGAAGAGGTTGCTGGATGGATCTGTGAACTGGCCATAGACACTTTTCAACCCATCTCCGGCGCTGAGGGTCCAGGCGAGGCTTGTGGAATAAGGCATCCAGGAACTCCAATTTGCATTGTTGGTATTACTGAATCGCATGGCGGAGATGACGCCGCTGTTGTCCGTAACACTGATGGTCAGCATCACCGAGGCGGAGCGAGTGTAGGAATCGTCATTGTTGATTAGGATGGCGCCCGAGGGAGACATGAGGTCCGTCAGAATATTCGTGTTAGCCGTGCTGGTTCCCGCAGGTCCCGCCACAGTTTGGACGATCTGATAGCGACCGAGGCCGTTGAAGGCATGATAGGGAGTGCGGCCCACCGCCGTGGCGCCATCCCCAAAATTCCAGGACCAACTTGTGCCACCCAGGGAGAGATCGGTAAACCAGATGAAGAGGGGCGGGTTTCCTGAAATGGCAGAAACCAGGAAGGAAGCATGAACCGGCGTTGCGCTGCCCGTCCACAAGCCCGTAGTAGAGTTGTACCCAGCAGTGTGATTCTGTGAGGGCGTGCCCGAGGACCAGTAAACCGTAGAGTTCGCGATGGTGAGGTTATTGATGATGGCTGTCCCTGGCACATCTCCCTCGCGCCACGCCGGGGCTCGGTTCGGATCATAAACTCGATAATGAACGTTGTTCCCAACCGGCCAGGCCACCACGCCGTCGAGATCCTGGATGTCCCCGATAAAACTACCTGGCGTGGACAGGAAGCCGGAGATCCAACTCCGAATTATCGGATCGTAAGCGACGTAATAGACCGTCTGGTCGGCATTCCAGGCGACAATACCGCCCCTGTTTTTCGGAACGGAAAGGCTGACAGCAGGGGTGGTTAGGGATTTTGCCTTCCAAGTGCCGCTGAGTGGATCATAAACAACGAACGAAGTTACATTGCCTGCTTGCCAGGCCACCACGCCGCTGTCGTTGAGTGGGCCCGTAATGGAGGTAGCTGCGGTTGTAGAAAAGCCCGCTATCCAGTTGCTGCGGCCTGGATCATAGATCACGTAATAAATCCTGCTACCCGACGTGTCCGAAGCCACCCAGGTCACAACTCCTCCACTGTTGGCAGGAGTGGAGATGAAACTGCCAGGCGTATTCGCAGCCCCCTGCCTATTGCCGAGGACCGGATCCACCACACTATATGTGATCAAGCTCCCGTTGACCGTAACTTGCACGTCCTGGAGCGGTCCGGAAAAGTCGCTCGCAAACGTCGTGGCGCAGCAAGCCCACATCGAAAATGCAAGGACGCGGAAGCATCCAGTTAATGCGCTTGCTCGAGGACCAAAGCAAAAGACACGAAACCTGACCAGATTGATCATTATGGCATGTATTTTAGAGCAGATCTGTCCGGAACTCAACGGAGAATTGCGCCCCGCTATGGCCCAGGCCGCACGACAGAATTCTTCTGTTACTCCGATAAGGCAAGGCAATCATTGAGAGCAGCATGAGCATTGAGCCGCTCTTTCCAGAACTGATCCAGCCGGCGGCTGGCGTGGATACAGCGCAGGGCAAGAATGTTTTGCGCTCCCGGTTTGCCCCAGAACATTCCAGTCTGCTTGCAACGGGCGTCAATGACCGTCTTGCAGCCGGCCTCGATGACACCAGAGCTAATGAAAAAACCTTGGCGGCGGAAGGTGCCATATTGCATCCGCTCGACGTGGTTGACGAAGTAACCGATCCTTCTCCACCGCCTCGGCCCGGGTCGTGCCAGCGCATTCTTTGCGCGCTTGGGTGATGAGTTTTTCCACATGGTCTTCGAGTAACTCTTTGGCCCAGCGGTGAAGTCGGGTTTTGTAGTCTGGATGCTCTTTGCTGCCCAGCAATGCGACCAAGACCTGGCCTGCATGTTCCAACGCATGATAGAAGTCCACGATTTGGATAGCGTTGCGAAAGCAATCCAGTCCCATTTTGGCCAAGGCGCTGGCTCCATCAATGAGGAACACAATCTGATGCTCCACAATTCTCTTCAATTCTCTTGGGGTCACATCTTGACTTATAACAATTAGGGCTTGCCTCCGTGTTGAGTTCGCTGCAGAATCCGTGCGCTTCGCTGGCCCGTTGCGCATCGATCTCAGGAACGGCTGGTATCGCGTTGCCAATCGCGGCAACAATCGGCAGGAAATCTATCTGGGCGAAAGAGATCGAAAGCATTTTTGGGATTTGCTCGCTAGAATGATCGAGCGATACTCGGTGGAAGTCCATGCCTATGTCTTAATGGACAACCATTACCACTCGATAGTCCGCACGCCCGAAGCCAACCTCAGCGGCCGGGCAGTGGCTTAATGTCGCTTACAGCATCTGGCAAAGGCAGTGTGGTCGGATCAAAATTTAGAACCTCACACGCCAACCATAGCGCGCGCGATGCCAATGAATCTAACGCTGGCGCAGGTGAGGCTTCCCGAGCCCGTCACGAGAAGGTTGCCCTGAAATTGATTGTTTGCTGCCGTGAAACGTGGTCTCGGCTACTAATGCTTCTCAAGAAACAATGCAAAACGCCCAGAGAGAGCGGAAAAGAGGAACGAGGCCATGCGCCTGCGGGACGCCGAGTCTTGGGACCAGGCAAACTTACGCAGCTCATAGTTTTTCTTTGGGTTCTCTGCACTGCAATAGTCCAACTTGCTGCCCGCGGCGGGGATGCTCCGGCCTCGCCGCAGGACCCACGCAATTTCAAAACGGGCTCCAAGCCGGCGAGGACGCCGGCGCTCCGCTATTTTGTTAGTGGCCCTGGAAAATAAGGCTTAACTCAAGTCTTGATTTGTGGGCCCCATCAATGACAGTCTAAAACCATGAAGACATTGTCATTGGTTGTTGTGGGAATTTTCCTGGCCCTGAATTGGTCCGCCAACGGAGCCACTAACGTGAACTTTGCGAAGGACATTCAGCCAATCCTAAAGGAGAGCTGTCTGAAGTGCCACGGCTCGGAAAAACAGAAAGGCAAGCTGCGGCTGGACAGCAAGGAAGCTGCTTTCAAGGGGGGGAAGGACGGAGTGGTGATCATACCCGGGGATGCCGAGAAGAGCGAACTCTATCGGCGCGTCATTTTGCCTAAGGGTAATGACGACGTAATGCCGAATGAAGGCGACCCATTGACCAAGGCGCAAACGGATTTGATTCGCGATTGGATCAACCAGGGGGCGGCGTGGCCTGAAACAGTCGTGGCCAAAATTGCGCCGGCCGACCCTGGTCCGACGTTGCCGACAGACTTCAAGCCCGGTCCGGCCGAGCAGAAGGCCATCGCGGCGCTCGCTCAGCATGGAGTGGATGTTCGGCCTATCGCCATGAATACTGTGTGGCATGAGGTGAACTTCCGTCTCCAGGGAACCAATATCACGGATGCCGTCATCGCCCCCGTCAAGGACATCGTGAGCCTGGTGAGCCTTAACCTCGGCGCCACCAAAATCACCGACACCGGCTTGGCCAGTATCAAAGGTCTGACTAATCTGAGCCGGCTCTCTTTGGAGTTAACCCCGATCACCGATAAGGGTCTGGGTAATCTTGCCGGGTTAGCTAATCTCACTTATCTCAATCTCTACGGGACCCCCATCACCGACACCGGTCTGGAGCGCCTCACTGGGTTTAAATATCTGCGCCATCTTTATCTCTGGCAAACTAAAGTCACGGAGGGTGGCGTCAAAAAACTGAAAGCAGCCATGCCAAAATTGGACATTTCCACAGGCTGGGAAGCGCCTGCTCTGGCCAAAAAAGAAGAAAAGAAAGAGGAGAAAAAAGACGAAAAAAAGGAAGACAAAAAGTAACGAGCAGGCGGGGAGCCATGAAAGCTCTTTGTGTCCACGCCCATTGTGATGATTTCGAGTTCGTCGCCGCCGGGCTTTTTGAACTCTGGCGGCGCAAATTAGGAGCGGCTTTTCGCGGCCGGGTCTTGGTTTGCACGGACAGCAAAGCTGGCCATCACTTCCGCGCCCGCGATGAAACAGGCCAGCTTCGGTTGCGGGAGCAAGAAGCTTCCGCCCGCATCGGCGGTTATGAGTTCGAATTGTTGCGGCTGCCCGATGGGCAACCCCCACGGGAAGCTTGTTTGCAAGTCACCCCGCAGTTGCTCGCCGGGCTTTGGAAGGCGATTCGGGATTTTGAACCGGATTACCTGTTTTGTCCGCCCCTCCCGGCCAATCCGCTAGCCGGGATTCACAATGACCATCTCACTCTAGCCGAAGCGGTTCGGCGTGTTGCCTATATGATCAATGTGCCACACGCCTTTACCCCTGAATATCCGGCGGATGAAACCTCGCCGGTTCCATGCAAAACTCCGGTGATTTTGAATGTCTATGACGGGTACATGTTGGGAGCGAACTCCTATGACCTGGCCATCGACGTCGAGGAAGCATTTCAGAAGATCTGTGAGATGTCCTATTGCCATCAATCGCAGATCGCTGAGTGGCTACCGTGGGTTGGGCGTCACAATATGCAGCCGCCCAAGTCCTTTGCCGAATGGAGCGCGCTATTGCGGAAACGATTCGAGCGGACTAGCCGCGAACTGGGAATCCGCGCCTCAGGAGCGATGGAAGTGTTTACAGTCACGGCCTGGGGCGCGGTGCCCGACTGTGCTCAGTTATTGAAGGATTTTCCCAACATTTTGCCGGACGCATCGCACATCGACGCGCTGAAAGCGAGATTGGCCCTGTGGAGTTCTGCCCAATAAAAGCATCACTAGCCGGCGGCAGCAATTCTCAGTATGGCAGGGGATCGGCACAATTGTCGGAAGGACGAGTTCTACGAGTCCCCATTTTCTTAAGAAATCAGGGACTCGTGGAACTTCGTGGAACTCGTCCTTCCCACCGTGTCATCCTTCATTGCCATAATGAAAACTGCTGAGCTGGCGGTGAATCTCCTTGCCTGGGGGCCGCTCCTCGGGCAAGAAATGCGGGATTGATTGCCCCGGCTCAACCCTCCGCACCGGTGGCGCCCGGCTCCAAGCTGGTGGTCGCCATCAACGATATCGCCTTTGGCGGGGATGGAGTGGCGCGCACCGATGAGTTTATAATTTTCGTGCCGTTTGTCCTGGTGGGCGAGGAAGTCGAGGTAGAGGTGACGGAGGTAAAGAAGCGGTTCGCGCGCGCTCGCTTGCTCAGAGTTGTGACAGCGTCCCCCCGACGCGCAGAGCCGGCCTGCCGTTATTTCGGTGATTGCGGCGGATGCCAATACCAGCATATTGAATACGCGGCACAGCTCGAATTGAAGCATAAACAAATCTCGGATCTCTTTCAGAGAGTGGGTGGGTTCTCCAACGCGATGATCCAACCCGTCATCCCCTGCCCTCAGCCTTACGGCTACCGCAATCGCATCATGATCCGCAGCCAATGGGACAAGTTTAAGCAGGGATTAAACATCGGCTTCATTCGTGCCGATAACCGGCTGGTGGTGGATATCGAAGAGTGCAAAATCGCCGAACCTGTTTTAAACGAACAGATCCAACATGTGCGGGCTAATCCGCCGCCCAAAGGGGGCCTGAAAGTGGTCCTGCGCATCGCCCCGGAGGACTGGGTGGTGCCGAATGATTCATTCTTCCAAAATAACTTCTTTCTGTTGCGGAAGCTGGTTGAAGTGTTGCGAGAGCGGCTGCAGGACAGTGGTTCGCGTTTTCTGATCGATGCCTATTGCGGGGTGGGCTTTTTCAGTCTGGAACTCGCAGACCTGGTGGAATCATTCGTGGGGATAGAACTGGACCATCAGGCAGTCAAAGCTGCGAGGAGCAACGCGGCGAAGCGGCAGAAGACCAACGGCGAGTTTTTAATGGGGAGGACAGAGGATCTGCTGCCGACGATTATAGACCGCTTCGAGGCCAGTTCCACGGCCATCGTCATCGATCCGCCGCGCACCGGTTGCCCGCCAGAAAGCCTGGAACTGTTGCGGCGAATGAGGCCCACCCAGATACTTTATGTCTCTTGCCATCCGGCTACCCTGGCGCGAGACTTGAACATTCTGTGCGCTCAGGGTGTCTTTGAGTTGATGAAAGTTGTGCCGCTGGACATGTTTCCGCAAACTCAGCATATAGAGTGCGTGGCCGAGCTCCGGTTGAACCCGGCCTGCATCGCGGCGGCTGCCCCATAATCTCCCGCCGTGGACCAAACGAATCTTGCCAACGACCCGGGCGCTGCTGCAACGCGGCCGCCCATCGAACAATCAGAAACCGAAGCGACGACCAGGCCAGCTCTGGGTTTTGTGCAGCGCCGCCTTCCCTGGCTGCTGGCGGCAGGCGCCCTGCTGCTCTATTGCGCCACCCTCCCCCGCTGGATCACCTTCCCTGGCTTGGGATACCTCGCCCGGGCAGCCGGATGGGATTGGCATCCGGCGCTCTACGCCCCCTTGCACTATTTGCTGACTTATCCCTGTCGCTGGCTCCCGGCGAGTTTGCAGGTAATTGGTCTGAATCTTCTGGGGGCTGTCTGTGCCAGCCTCACCTTGGCGCTGCTGGCCCGCAGCGTTGCCATTCTCCCTCATGACCGCACACGCGACCAGCGACAAGCTGAGCGTGGTGATCACTCGATTTTGACGATTTCGAGCTCCTGGTTGCCACCGTTCCTGGCCGTTTTGGTTTGCGGATTGCAAATGACTTTCTGGGAAAACGCCGTGGTTTGGACAGGAGAAGCTCTGGATCTGCTCCTCTTCGCCTACGTGATTCGGTGTCTGCTCGAATTTCGCATCGACCCTCGGGATTCGTGGCTGCTTCGGCTCGCGGTGGTTTATGGGCTGGCTATGGCCAACAACTTTGCCATGATAGCCTTCCTGCCCGCTATGGTTATCGCGTTGGTCTGGGTAAAAGGGCTGAGCGTGCTCAATTTCCGATTTTGCATCCGCATGGTCCTATGCGGTTTGGCGGGTTTGTCGCTGTATTTGCTGTTGCCCATTCTCCAAAGCTCCTCCGATTTGCTGGGTTTAAATTTTTGGGAACTGCTGCGCCTCAATTTGGGCTTTCAAAGGAGCGCGATTTTCGGTTTCCGGCGAGTGGTTGTCCTGATGCTCAGTTTTACTTCACTCATGCCAATTTTATTCATGGGCTTCAAATGGCCAGCGACTTTTGGCGACATCAGCGCAGCCGGAAATGCCCTGACCAACCTGATGACTCACGTGATTCACGGCGTGTTTTTGCTCGCCTGCCTTTATGTGGCGTTTGATCCGGGTTTTAGTCCCCGCAAGCTGGGTATGCCCTATCCCTTTCTTCCTTTTTATTTTTTGGGTGCTTTAAGCGTGGGTTACTTCAGCGGTTACTTTCTTTTGGTCTTTCGGCCGGTGCAGATAAGAGCCTGGCAGCGGCCATCGGGTTTGCGAATGGGAGTTAATTGGGCAATCGTCGCTGCGGTTTGGGTGGCAGCACTGGCGGTGCCGGCGGGCCTCCTTGTTAAGAACTTGCCTCGTCTTAAGGCCAATCTGGGTCCGGCTCTGAGCCAGTATGCCAGCATCGCCGCGAAACAGTTATCCCCTCGCGACGCGGTGGTGCTAAGCGAGGAGCCCTTCATGCTCTACGCCGTCTATGGCGCTTTGGAGCAAAGCGGGGCCAGAAACAACAAAATCCTGCTTGAAAGCGGCTCGCTGCAGTCTCCAATCTACCACCGGTATCTAGCCAAACTCCATCCACGCTGGCCACGCATTGCGCAAGGCGCCAAGGCCACTGAGCCAGTCGATTCCTTCACGCTGGTCGGGTTGCTGGCACAGCTTCAGGCATCCAACGCCATGTATTATTTGCAGCCAAGTTTCGGTTATTACTTTGAACGCTTTTATCTGAAACCTCACAACCTCGTCTATGAATTAAAGCCTTATCCGCCCAACGCCTTGGGCGGTCCCGCTCTCTCAGACGCGGAACGGAATGACAACGTCCAGTTCTGGCAAAAAATGAAAAAGGAGGACTTAAGTCCTTTGCTTCAAACGCTTAAACCGGACAAAGGGAAACCACCTGAAGGATTAAACTCTGTGGTTGGCAGCTATTACTCGCGCGCGGTGGATTATTTCGGCGTAGAGCTGCAAAAAAGCGGCGACCTCGAAAGGGCCGGAGAATGTTTTGCGCTGGCCTTAGAGCTGAACGTTGAGAATCCCTCGGCTTTCATTAATCAGGAATACAATCAAAAACTGCAGACGGGCCATCCGGAAGCGTTAAAACATAGCGAAGAAACGGAAAAACGGCTGAGCCGTTTTTCGGGAGGCTGGGATTCGCTTCTCGGATGGGGTGGTCCAGTGGATGAGCCGGGGATGCGCAATGAACTGGCGCTGAGCCTGGCGAAAGGCAGGAATTTTCGCCAGGCGGCCCAGCAACTCTCGCGGGTTGCTTATTTGACCCCGACCAACATTGACGCGCGAGTGGGGCTGGCCGATATGTGCAGGCAAGCCGGCCTGCTCGATCTCGCCTTGAAGGGCGTCGCAGACGTGCGGGCTACCGAGAAGAAGCTTCATACCGCTGATCGACAAGGTCTGCTGCAAGTCGAAGCCTGGGCTTACGCGCTCCGCAACGATATGCCGGAAGCGGAGAGGATTTTGCGAGAAGCTCAAATACAATACCCGCTGGATGATGTCGCCTATTCGACTCTGGCCGAGATTTACCTGCGGTCGGGGCGCATCACCAATGCCATGGAAGTCTTGGAAAAAGAACTCAAATCCCAGCCCGAAAACAGCAGCGCCTTGAACAATCTTGCTCGGTTGAAAATCCTTAACCAGGATTTCGAGGGCGCGGTCAAATTGCTCGACCATGCGCTGAGCCTGGACCCCAAGAGCATGCTCATCCTCTTCAACCGTTCGATTTCCAATCTCAAAAGCGGAAAGCTCGACGATGCTCAGCGGGACTACCAAACCCTGGAGGCCGCTTTGCCCAAAGTGCCTCATGTGGTCTATTTCGGTTTATTTGACGTTGCTTACAAGAAGAAGAATCCCAAGACGGCCCTTAAATATGGGGATCTTTATCTGAAGATCGCTCCCAAAGGAACCCCCGAATACAAAGATGTCCAGGAGCGAATCAATAAAATGAAGAGCGGCTCTGCTTGAGGCAGCCATGGGATGCGCGTCACGCATGTTATCACCCGGTTGATCATTGGAGGCGCGCAAGAGAATACAGTGGATTCGGTGCTGGGGCTGCGCCAGCAGGCTGGGCTCAGCGCACGTTTGATTTGCGGCCCCACCGCGGGTCCTGAGGGCTCATTAGAATCCAGCTTTGCCAAAATTCCCGAGGTCCTGACTCTGGTCCCCCCACTGGTGCGCGCAATACATCCTTGGAAAGATTATCGGGCGCTGATCCAATTGACTCGATTGCTGCGGGCGCAAGCGCCCGACGTTGTGCATACCCACAGCGGCAAAGCTGGAATCCTGGGCCGATTGGCGGCGCGGCGCGCCCGTGTTCCCATCGTAGTCCACACCATTCACGGTCCTTCCTTCGGCACATTTCAGAGCGGCCCCGTAAACCAAATCCTCCGCGCCGCCGAACGTTACGCCGCTCCCCGGACCACCCATTTTGTCACCGTAGCCGAAGCGATGACCAGCCAATATCTGGCCGCCGGCATTGGCCGCCCGGAGCAATTCACCTGTATCCGCAGCGGCTTTGCTTTGGAGTCATTTTTGAAGGCAAAAAATGATCCCTGCTTTCGCAAGCGTCTTGGCCTCGCTCAGACCGATTTTGTGGTAGGAAAAATCGCACGGCTCATAAAACTCAAGGGTCATAGTGACTTGCTCGCCGCTGCGCCCTTGCTGGTGCAACGTTGCCCCCGAATCAAATTCCTCCTGGTCGGAGATGGACCTTGGCAAAAGCGGCTGAAAAAACACGTTCGGGCACTGCGCTTGGAGGACAGTTTTGTGTTCGCAGGCTTGGTGGCGCCGTCAGAAATTCCGCGCTACCTTGGCGTGATGGATGTGCTGGTGCATCTGTCCCGGCGGGAAGGGCTGGCGCGCGCGCTGCCCCAAGCGCTGGCGGCGGGGCGTCCGGTGTTGTCCTATGACTGCGACGGCGCGAAGGAGATTTGTATCCCTGATAAAACAGGTTTTTTGATCCGCGCTGGAGATATTGGCCAGTTCACCGAGCGCCTGCTCCAATTGGCTAATGCACCAGAGTTGCGCGAAAAGCTGGGCAGGCGCGGGCAAACTCTTGTTCAGGAATGGTTCTCGGTCGAGCGAATGGTGGAACAGCTTGGCCTTTTATATAAGAAACTGGCCAGAGAGACACCTCGTGCGCTTTCCCTTTAACATCTATTTTCTGTCAATGCTTGGGGCGGGCATCTTAACCACCTTAGCCTTGCCCCTGTGGCGAACTCTCTGCCTCCGGTTGGGCCTGGTGGACGATCCCGGCCAACGAAAAGTCCATACCCACCCCATGCCATTGGCCGGCGGGTTAGCCATGTGGACGGCTTTGGCTGTTTCCTTTCTGGGGATGGTTGCTTTTCTGAAACTTGGTTGGGTTGACAAGGAGACGGGACAGAAGATGTTTTACGGCCTTTCCCGGCGAGGGAGTCAATTGGCGGCCATCTTTTCCGGCGCCACGGGCATGGTCATTCTCGGCGTCCTGGACGACAAACACGAGCTGCGACCCGCCCTCAAATTTGCCGGCCAACTCATCGTCGCGATCCTGGCGGCAGGAGCGGGAATTCGGATTACCCTCTTTGTTCCCAATTTAGCTTTCAGTTATGTGATAACCGTTCTGTGGATTCTGACGGTCACCAATGCTTTTAATTTCATGGATAACATGAACGGCCTTTCCGCGGGTCTTGGCGTGATTGCCGGATTGTTGCTGGGGCTGACCTCTGCCCTGCACGGGCAATACCTGGTCGCTTCCATTTCGTTTTTGACGTGTGGCGCCTTGCTTGGCTTTCTGCCTTACAATTTTCCTCGCGCCACCGCGTTCCTGGGAGACAGTGGAAGCCATCTGATCGGCTACCTGCTGGCAGTCCTCTCCATTCTGCCGCACTTTTACACGAGGAAAAACCCGCAGCCCATGGCGGTGTTAAGCCCCCTGCTAATCCTGGCCGTTCCGTTACTCGACCTCCTCTGGGTCGTCATATTGAGGTGGCGTTTGGGCGAGCCCTTTTATCTTGGAGATACCAACCATCTCTCTCACCGTTTGGTGCGCCGCGGTTTGAGCCCGACTAGCGCCGTATTGTTGATCTGGCTGTTGGCCGCGGTCGTAGGAGCCATGGCCTTCCTGTGGATTTGAATGAGCGAATTTGAACTCTTCTTGTCGGGCGGTGAAAAGATGCGGGGTGGCCTCCTCAGATGAACGTGTGCCTACCGCCCAATCAAGCCTCGCCACAGGTCGCATTTATATTCATGACCGCTAAGGCGAGCGGATGCGGTAGAGGCGGGCGCCTCGCTGGAGAAACCAAGGGGAGAAACACTTCTGGCTTCCTCGATAGAGGCTTGATCCAGCATTAGATTACACAAAACGAACCATGCTCATGCTTGGGTTGACCCCTGCTATGGGTTGCTTCTGTGCCCCCCTAAGGCCGCCTCCCGAGGTAAACGGAGGTAAACCGAGGCTATCCGAGCCTTCCGGCATTTTTCTTTTTTCGCAGAAAGACCCTGCCTCGGGGCAGTTTTGGCCGCAATAGGTCAAAATCAGTCATCTTCAGGAGGATTTTTCTACTTTCTGCGCGTGTTTCGGACGATCTTCAATTTGAACCGAAGCCAGCAACCGCTCGGCTTTGGTTAATCGAGCGATGAGCGACTGCCAAACGGGGAGTTGGACCGAGCCTCGCTCGTGCCTGATTATCTCGCGCAGGTCCTGGATTGCTAACCCCAGGTTCAGAAAAACTTGTTTATCGTGCTTCGTTGCCAGATGGATTTGGTCAACCCACAGCGCGGGAGCCAGCGATAGACTCAAGCGGCCCATGGCCCTCTTCAGCCACCTTTTCTCACGTGGATCGCTCCCCTGCCCTGCCACGGCCAAATCAGCCAAGACATCTTCAATGATTCCCCTGGCCCCCAGCACGGTCACGCTGAAGCGGCACGAGGAGGAGTTTCCGGACGCGTCAGCAGCGGCGCAGACCACGGCAGTTGTCCCGATTGGAAAAATGGCTCCAGAAACAGGCAGGCAAGTCACTAACACTACGCCTTCCTGCGAATCTATGGCCGTGGGTGCGAAGGTGACATGCGCGCCACTGGCATCCCTGAACTCAATTTTGATTCCTGTCGGACAGTTAATCAGCGGCGGCTCAGTGTCAGTGACGGTGACACGAAAAGAGCATTGGTTCGTTCCGCTGGCGCTTGAGGCGGTGCACACGATGACATTTGTTCCAACAGGCAAAGTGCTGCCAGACGGAGGCATGCAAAACACAACATCGACGACGTCACCAGGGACGGGCGGGCTGTAGTTAACGATGGGCTGGTTGGTGGAGAAATCCGGAGGACAAACGATGCTGGGCGGAAGTTGGACTGGCTGCATCACGAAACTTTCCAATCCATAAGCTGTCAGCAACGTTGGCGGCGTAGGCGGCGTGGCGTTTCCGGTCGGCATCACCAGAATACTGGACTTGCCAATCAAAGCGCCTCGCCCTCCCTGAGCTGGCGCGGATGCGGCTTCTTCATGGCTCGCGCCATAAGCCGCCTCCCAGGCGCGCACTTGGAACTGAGCCTTCTCGCCTCCGGGAGTTGCCGGATCGGTGCTCCTGGCGCCTCCCACGAAAACTCCCGGAAGAGGAATCCCGACATTCACAGGAGCCCCGAGTGGCCTGAAATTGGTCGTACCGATGGGCGACCAATAAAGGGCAGCTTTAATCCCGTCGGAGGCAGCCACCGGGGAGCGGGTCAAGCCGTTTATAATGGGAGTCGAGTTGTCTCCTCCGAAGTGCACTGTCCCTTGTCCGAGCAGGTTCAAACATGAAAGAGCCGCCGTCGCGAGGATGCACCAGCGCTTCGCCTGGTAACTAAATGTTGCGCCGATTCGCGAAAGAAAGGAAGAGCCACGGTCCTTGGCTATCATGTAACTCAAATCAAGACTCATAGCGGCCTCAGTAGCTTGCGTGGGCCAATCGGAAATAGCCTTGGGCGGCAGGCGTGAAAGGCCCAGCCCATTGCGCGATAGACTGGTTGCGGGCGAGGGTGCCCCAGACCAGCCCGTCGCCTGAAAACTCGATGTCGTAGGCTTCGCCGCTTGGATTCAGAATGTTCAAAGCCACCTGGCCTGCTGGAAAAGTGACCCGTTGAATGCGAGGGCTGGACGACACGGGCCGGGCGATCAGAGTCCCTGGTGGCGCCGCGGGGCCGATAGTGAAATGTCTCACCCAACATTTCTCCGGGGATGCGAGGGCGGGGTTGCGGAAAACCAGAAAGCCCTCCCCGACCATGACACTCGGTTCAGCAGGCTGCCAGGCAGCCGCATCCGCATAGACCAAGGGGGCGCTGAATTGTTGTAGCAGGGCATCCCAGTGATAGAAGCGGTCGCCATCCGTCGCAGGAAAACCCAAGTCCCCCAGCGTGCCAGCCTGAGGAATGACCGAACCGTTCAGGCTGTAATTGCCTGGGATGCAGTTGGTGCTATCGAGCACGACCTCTCCGACCAATGTAATGGTTATCGGTGACGCTCCGGGTATCTGGAGGAAAAACCCTTCCCCCACAGGGATATCCTTGATTGGGTCGTTAGTATCACCGGAAACCGGGTACCACCCGATTCCCGCCAGGAGGGTTATCCCCTCGGCAAACGTTTGGGTGGCCGGAGAGTAGCGGAAAACGACCGAGCCGTCGGGGGCGGCTAGAAATGTGTTCAGGTCCTCGTCCAGAGCGGCGAGTTGGTTCACGATGAGGTTCAAACCCGGCTGGACCCGCAGATTCATATAACCAACGATGTTGACGGAAATGACTTGCGCGGTGGAAATACGAATTCCAGAAATCAGCAAAGCCAGCGCCAGTAAAAAGGATCTGGTTTCCATAAGGATGTTAAACCTGTTTTCGCTCTAGAAGTAAAGAAAATTCTGCATCGAGCCCTAAGGATTTTGAACCACGGATTGACGCGGGTGAACACGGATCTTCGCAAACAGCTCGTGGCTCGCGAAGCCCATTGGGATTCTTAATGATATTCCTGCAACGCTTTCACGCTGTAACCGGTTTTCTTTAATGCGGCAATGCCCAGGGCAGCGGCTTTGGCGCCGCTGAGAGTGGTCATGATGGGTGTGCCGGTATAGACGGCGGTAGTGCGGATTTTCATTTCGTCGGCGCGCGGGCTTTGGCCGGCAGGGGTGTTAATGACGAGTTGGATTTCACGATTCTTCAGCAGGTCCACAGTATTAGGGCGGCCTTCGGTGAGCTTGAAGATGCGCTGCACCTTGAGGCCCGCTTTTTCCAGCACCGAGGCGGTGCCAGCAGTGGCGATGAGATCGAAGCCAAGGTCCGCAAAAAGCCTGGCGACACCGGCCACTTCCTTTTTGTGCGCGTCGCTCACGCTGATGAATACACGTCCACTCATCGGCAGAGGTCCGCCGGAAGCCATTTGGGACTTGGCGTAGGCGATGCCCAGATCAGCGTCAAGCCCCATGACCTCGCCTGTGGAACGCATTTCCGGGGAGAGCAAAATGTCCTGGCCTTGAAAGCGGTTAAACGGGAAAACCGATTCTTTCACTGCCCAGTATTTGGGCCAGATTTCCTCGGTGAATCCGAGTTGTGACAACGTTTTTCCGGCCATGACTTTGGCCGCGAGCTTGGCCAGGGGCACCGCGATGACCTTGCTCACAAAGGGCACGGTGCGTGAGGCGCGCGGGTTCACTTCCAGCACGTAAACCTGGTCGCCCTTGACGGCGTACTGCACGTTCATCAATCCAATGACGCGCAACTCTTTGGCCATGGCGTGAGTGTATTCGCGAATGATGCTGATGACCTTGGCGGAAAGAGTATGGGGAGGCAAAACCATCGCCGCATCGCCGGAATGCACGCCGGCAAATTCGATGTGCTCGAGCATTCCGCCAATCACAATATGGCCGCGAGAAGGATCATCGAAACAGCCGGCATCCGCGATGCAATCGACATCGACTTCGGTGGCATCCTCGAGGAATTTGTCCACCAGAACAGGGCGCTCGGGTGAGGCCTCGACCGCAAAACGCATGTAGTGTGTTAGTTCGCTGTCGGAATACACAATCTGCATGGCCCGGCCGCCCAGGACGAAAGAGGGGCGCACCAGGACCGGATAGCCCAGCTTGTGCGAGGCTTGCAGCGCTTCGGCTTCGTTAGTGGCAAGGCCATTGGGCGGCTGGGGGATGTCCAGCTTGCGCAGCAGGGCGGCGAACAATTTTCTATCCTCCGCAATTTCTATGCTCTGCGGCGAGGTGCCGATGATGTTGACGCCGTTTTTTTGCAAGGCCAGCGCGAGATTGAGCGGAGTCTGGCCGCCAAACTGGGCAATAGCGCCCCAGCATTTCTCGCGCTCGTAAATGTGCAGCACGTCTTCCAGTGTGAGCGGTTCAAAAAACAGTTTATCGCTGGTATCGTAGTCGGTGGAAACGGTTTCCGGATTGGAGTTGAGCATCAACGTTTCAAACCCGTCTTCCTTGAGCGCAAAGGCGGCGTGGACGCAGCAATAATCGAACTCGATGCCCTGGCCGATTCGATTGGGCCCTCCCCCCAGAATCATCACTTTCTTCTTGCTGGAAGGTTGGACCTCATCATCGCCCCGGTCGTAAGTGGAATAATAATAAGGGGTGTAAGCCTCGAACTCGGCGGCGCAAGTATCGACCAGCCGGTAACTGGGCACCAGGCCCAGGCGCTTGCGTTCCGCGCGAACGGCCTCTTCCGTTTGGTTGGTTAGACAGGCGATTTGGCGATCGGAGAACCCGAGCGATTTCGCTTTGCTTAAAAGTTCCGGAGTCATGGTCGTGCCGAATACCGCGATTTAACTCGGCACACCTAAGCGGAAAGAACGCGCGCTGTCGAGGCGGAACTGGGTACACAAGAAGTTGCCGCGGTCGCGGAGCAAACGGGCAATTTAAAACAGGCTCTCGGGGACTGGCAGCTACCGTGCAAAGGCGCGGGGAGGTTGGCGGCGCGAAAATCGGCATTGTTGAGGAAGCCGTTCTCGATCCAGTCGCGGGTTGCATGGCAAAATCTTCGGGACTCTGGAAATTAGCCAGGAAAACATGCCCGAGAAATAATCCTGAAATTGTGCTTGTGCAGATTGTGTGGCCGGTGTAGGAACTTGGCCATGCCTAAAAATAATTCTTTGACCGGTTTCTCCCCCCTCACCCGTCGTCACTTTCTCAAGTCATCATCCCTGGTCATCGGGGCCAGTGTTTTTGGCGCGCCGGCCTTCCTGCGCGGCCAGAATCTGAATGAGAAAATCAACATCGCCTGCATCGGAGTAGGCGGCAAAGGCGACAGCGACAGCAACAGCGCCTACCAGTTAGGCGGCAACATCGTGGCCCTGTGCGACGTCGATGACACTACTCTGAACGCCAAGGTCAAGGGGCTTCAGGAGCGAGCCCGCAAAGAGAACAAGGCTGAGCCTGCGCCCAAGCTTTACCACGACTTCCGCAAAATGCTGGCCGAGATGGGCAAATCCATCGATGCCGTGACTGTGTCCACCCCTGACCATTGCCACGGCATGGCCGGGCTTACGGCCATGAATCTGGGCAAACACGTTTACTGCCAGAAGCCCCTAACTCAAACGGTTTGGGAAGCCCGCGAGATGCGCCGCGTCGCGAGCGAGAAAAAACTGGCCACCCAGATGGGCAACCAGGGCAGCGCGGGCGACGGTCTGCGCCGGGCAGTGGAGGTTATCCAAGCGGGAGTGATTGGCAAACCCACGGAGCTTCACGTCTGGTCGAACCGTCCCATTTGGCCGCAAGGACTCGATCGGCCACCAGGCAAAGACCCGGTGCCCTCGACTCTGGACTGGGACCAATGGCTCGGGCCGGCCGCGTTCCGGCCTTATAAAAAAGATACCTACCACACTTTCAAATGGCGGGGCTGGCTGGATTTTGGCACCGGCGCTCTGGGGGACATGGCTTGCCATACGGTGAATATGCCGTTCCGCGCCCTTAAGCTTGGCTACCCCACGGTGGTCGAGTGCGAGTTGGCGTCCCGCATTTATTCCGAAACCTACCCCAAGACCTCGCGTCTCCGCTTCGAGTTTCCCGCCCGCGAAGATCTCCCGCCCCTGAAGTTTTGGTGGTACGACGGCAATCCCGACGACGCCCTCAAGCCCCTGCGACCCGATTCTGGCCTGGTGAAAGAAATTGTCAATTCGAAGGACAAACTCCCAGGGAGTGGTTGCCTTATTGTTGGGGATAAAGGCAAAATCTTTTCACCCGACGATTACGGTTCCCAATTCTACATCATGCTCAAGGGGGAGGATGACCTGAAAAACGGAAAAGATCACGAGGCTTGCAAAGCAGTCCCGCAGACCATCCCACGCTCACCCGGACATGATCAGGAGTGGTTCAGGATGATGAAGACGGGAGAGGCCGCCTACTCTAACTTCGAGATCGCCGGGTATCTCACTGAGATAATTCTGCTGGGATGCATCGCCTTGCGTGTGGGTGAAGGCCGTCGCATGGAATGGGACGGCCCAAACATGAAGTCACCGAATATTCCCGAAGCAGCGCAATACGTCCGGCGCCATTATCGCCACGGGTGGAGCGTTTAGGAACCCTGGCATCGGCGGGAGTCCCGGCGCAGAACGCCGGGGTTGCACTACTTTGCCACCGACCCTGGCCCCGCTGCTGTTGAATTAGCAGACACCCTAAAGGGTGGACACCAAACGCGACTGGTGCCTGTATGGTGTCCGGGCGTCGTGACGGAAAATCGTTTCGCAATTTAACCGGCCCAAAACAACTCTATGAACAAAATAAGCGAACCCGTCTCTGCACTGGCACTGAGCCGAATGGCGATTTTCCTTGCGCTGTGCTGCCCCTCCCTGCAAGCCACCGATTGGCCTCAGTGGCGCGGGCCGCAACGCAACGGGGTTTCACAAGAGACCGGCCTGCTGAAAGAATGGCCCCCGGAAGGGCCGAAACTGCGTTGGGAGATTAAGGAGAGCGGGTCCGGTTATTCCACGCCGGCTGTCGTCGGCCAGCATCTCTACGTGTTAGGCAACACCGGACTGGACAACGAATTCGCGCAAGCCCTCTCGGTAAAAGACGGCCAGAGCAAATGGCAAACTCGTCTGGGCAAGGTCGGAAATCCGAACCAGAAACCCTCATTTCCCGCCGCTCGCTCCACGCCCACCGTTGACGGTGACCTCCTCTACGCTTTTGGTTCGGATGGGGATCTGGCCTGCCTCGAAACTGGCACGGGCCTTGTGCGCTGGCGCAAAAATGTCCGCACGGACTTTGGGGGCAAGCCAGGAACGTGGGCTTACTCAGAATCCCCGCTGGTGGACGGGGACGCGCTCATCTGCACTCCCGGTGGGACCGAAGCCACGTTAGTGGCTTTGAACAAAAAAAACGGCGAAGTTCTCTGGAAAGCGCCGGTGCCCGGCGGAGATGAAGCCGCCTATGCCTCGGCCTTTGCGGTCGAGGCTGGAGGTCTGAGGCAGTACGTGCAAATGCTGCAAAAAGGCCTCGTGGGCGTAGCCGCAAAAACCGGCAAGTTCCTGTGGCGTTATAATAAGACGATCAGCCGGTACGGCGCTAATATTCCAACTCCTGTGGCTCGGGGTGAAACTATATTTTGCGCTGGCGCCGGAACCGGAGGCGGGCTGATCAGGCTTAAGGTGAATGATGGCGCGGTGGAACCTGAACAAGTGTATTTCTCGCCCAAACTTCCTACGGCCATTGGCGGCGCAGTGCTGGTGGGGGATTACCTTTACGGCACAGGCGGTCAAGGAATGCTCTGCGTGGAGTTCAACACCGGGAATATCAAATGGGAAGACCGAGCTTTGGGCGCAGCCTCGCTTTGTCTGGCCGACGGACGCCTTTACCTCCATAGTGAGAAGGGTGAGGTCGCCCTGGTGGAACCGACTGCCGAGGGGTTCCATGAGAAAGGCCGTTTCACTCCACCAAACCAACCCCGGCACGCTGACCCCATGGAGAAAGCCTGGGCCTACCCTGTAGTGGCCAATGGGCTGCTTTACATTCGCGACCACAACCTTCTCTGGTGCTACGACGTGCGAGCGAGACCGGACACGAAAGCTTTAGGAAGCCAGTAGAAGCGAAAGGGATGTTGCGATCGTAACGCTGCCGAAGGCTTACACCCACGTCTTTGCAGCAGCCGACGTAAGTCGGCTCTAATTTCACACCAAAGCTCCATAGCAGAGAAATGTCGCACGCCCGGGGCTCTCTCCCCCTCGCCCCGCCCTGAGAGCCTGTTTTAAAATTGCGTGGGGTCCTGCGGCGAGGGATTTTGGCTGTGGCCAAGGCGGCGAGGCCGGAGCATCCCCGCAGCGGGCTGTGACGGCCGAGTCAACGTAGGCCGCAGACAAAAGAGCCGCCGCCCGGAGGGTTTTCGTACGCCCACTACCTTTGTTGCTCCTCGGTCACAGACCCCTGGCGGGTATGCTCGCTCGTCGCGCCTCGCCATCCAGCGCACGAAAACAGCACCACACGGAATTTTAAAACAGGCTCTGAGGGAACTCCGCGATGTAGCATTGATAGAAATATAGGCTGGGCTAATATTGTTTGTTGCAACAAACAATTGCTAGGCTATCCTGCCGCCCATGAGATACCGACAGGAAAACCTGGGCACGTTTAGGCGAGGCGCGTCTCTTGGTCTGGCAACGATTCGAGGAGACGCCGCCCTGCGGGTGGTCTGGTTCGCCATTCTTTCGCTGAGCGTCAGTGCCGAGGCAGAGGAAGCCGTTTCGACGCTGGAACAGTCGCCAGGGAAAAGTTCCGCTCCGGAACTCTGGAGCGTCCATTTCCAAGCGACGGTCATCCCCCAAGGGCATGGTCATTTTGATTCGCCCTACTCGGGACAAAACAGCATGCCGTCCCTCAACGAGATACGCACTTCCTACACATCAACTCTCTATCTGGGAGGGCGGCTTTGGCATGGGGCGGAGCTTTATGTGAATCCGGAGATCTCTGGCGGCCGCGGCATAGGTGGAGTCCTCGGAGTCGCGGGCTTCCCGAACGGCGATATCGCGCGGGTCGGCAAACCCGCACCGACCATCTCTCTGGCGCGCCTTTTTTTGCGCCAGACCATTGGATTGGGGGGACAGGAAGAAAGAATCGAACCAGAGGCGAATCAGATGGCGGGTTCCCTGGATGTGTCGCGCCTGACTTTCACCCTTGGGAAATATGGCGCGACCGACATCTTTGATGACAACACCTACAGCCATGAGCCGCGCACTCAGTTCATGAACTGGGCCATCATGAACAATGGAGCCTGGGATTATCCTGCGGACACTCGGGGTTATACCTGGGGCGGAGCCGTCGAACTCAACCAGCCTCGATGGGCCCTGCGCTATGGACTATTCGGTGTACCAAAGGAGGCCAATGGAATTAAATTCGACCACCATCTCGACCAGGCTCACGCCCATAGTTTGGAATGGGAGGGCCGCTACACCTGGGGCAGCCATCCAGGAAAAATACATCTGCTCGGCTTTTGGAACCGCGCTCATATGGGCAACTATCGGCGGACACTGGACACGCCCGCATTCAATCTGGACATTACCCGCTCTCGCACCTATTCGAGCAAGTATGGGCTGGGCCTGAACGTAGAGCAGGAAATGACCCGTGATCTGGGCGCATTCCTGCGCTTGGGTTGGAACGACGGACGCACTGAATCCTGGGCCTACACTGAAATCGATCAAACCGCTTGCTTGGGCCTCAGCTTGAAAGGCCAAGGTTGGCGGCGGCCTCAGGACGTGTTCGGCGTGGCGGGCGTGGCCAATGGATTATCAAAGGATCATAGAGATTATCTGGCGGCGGGAGGGCATGGGTTTATCATCGGGGATGGCCGGCTAAATTATGCGCCAGAAGAAATCTTTGAAATCTACTATCTCTTCAAGATAACGAAGTGGCTCTCAACGACCGCCGATTATCAATTTGTTAGCAATCCCGCTTACAATCAGGATCGTGGCCCGCTGCACGTATGGGCGCTTCGGGTGCATGCGGAGTTTTGAGAGGTTTCGGGATGAAAATGATAAAGCGTCCGATGCGTTTAACTTCAATGCAATCCTGCAGGACGCAATGCACTAAAGGACTGATTGGGGGGGGAGCATAGTTTGGCCAATCTCGCGCCGCCGCTGCCACCACCACGAGCATCGGCCGCCGAGCTTGGCGGAGCGCGGTGAGAATCTGTCCCTGTTGTGCGTGGCTCAGAGGACCCCACCCCGTGCTGTTCAGGTGGGTCGGAGGACGTTTGCCCGTCCAGAAATAGAGACTGTTAATCCCTGGATAGGTCACGAAGGTGTCACACTCAACGTCCAAATACTTGGTCAGCGCCCGATACATCTCGGTGCTTTCCACATCCATGTGGACATACCGGGAACCAGGCAGCCTGAGTGAAGGCAGGCCGGCGTACTCCTGGCGGACCTTGGCTAACTCGCCCCAGACGTTCACGAAAAAGTAAAGAAGACCGACGACTGCCAAGGCTTGAATCGGCAGAGTTAGGGACTCGTGGAACTCGTCCCTCCAAGGTTTACACTTGCGCCCCAGAAGCTTTTCGGGCGCCCTTACAATTGCATGGATGAAATCTCGCAGGCAAAGAGCGTAGGCGGGGACCAACAATATCGTCGCGGTTGTCACTTGAGTGCCCGCAATGGGATAGGCTTGAAGACTCTGCCATGTGGCTGCCAAACAGAGGAAGACCCTCGAAAACTGCCCGCCCGGGTGTGCCTCTGATTCCTCGCCCACGGGGATAAGCACCAGCCAGACCCAGGGAAGAAGGTATCCAAGTTGGGCTTTGACGTCTCCGAGCAGGCAAAGCGATCCAGCCAGGCCGTACACCAATTTAAGGATTGTGAGGACACAGCCTATGCGCGCCCCTCGTGGATTGACCGAGACCATGATGCCCATTGCCATGGCCGCCATGGCATTCACCAGGACCGCATTTGCCAGAGGCAGAGGCAAGAGCGCGACCCCGGGCATCTTCAGGGGTGTAAGCAGGAGGCCGGCGATCAAACCCCGAGGGGAAGTACCGGTCAGAAGCGGGATCGCGCAAATCAGAAAGGACGTTCCCAACAAGAAAAATGTCATTGTTACCAAACTCCTCCACGTAAACGCTAGCTGCAAAGGGCACGGTCCTTCATCTCCTTCCCTCAAGTGAAGGGATTGGAGAGGGGTCGAGATACATTGTGGAATTTCGGAATATGTTTTATGGGCCACCAGCAAAACAGTAAAAATGGCGCCCCCAGCTACGATGCTGTAATTGCGACACCATTCAGCGGCCAGATGCGGGCGCATCAACAGGAACGGCAACAATGCGCAACCACTTGCTAGCCCCCACCTCCATGCGCCCCGCGCATAGCGATCTCGCGCCTGGCAGCGCAAGGCCAGCAGCAGGGCCAAGGCGAAGAACACCCCAATATTGATTTTGGTGAAGGCCAAAAACGCGGTGAGGCAGGCCAGAATCCACAACACGCCTTTTCGCTCCGCGCTTTGCGTGGCGGCCAGCACACCCATGGCCAGCAAGACGACAATCAACTCCTGCGGATGTCCTGGTTCGTTGGCCAGAAATTTGAGATGGATGACTGCTTCCGTGAATACAAAAAGCCCGCCGAGCCTCGATCCCATGATGATCCCGCCGGCAATTCCAAGGAGAAGCGCCGCGGTCAACCAATGAACCATGCACAGCATTCGGGTCGCATCGTGAGTGAGCGGCACGGACAGCAGCGCATGGACCACCCATTCATAAGCATAGTAGAAAGGGCCATAATGCGTGAACACAGTGTTGTAGAGCGCATGGCCCTCAATAAAACTCTGGACGGTGATCATTAAATATCCCTCGTCCGGCGACATCGATCTGCTGAAAACGAAGTAAAAAGCAAAGATGGTCGCCGCGCCCACAAACAAAAAGGCGGTCAGGCCGGCCAACCAGGAAGACAGCTCTCCACTTCCGCGAAACGAACACAAAGAACACAACTGCATCGCGTATCCGCTCCTCCCGAAAGGCATTCTTAACCGCATACTATGGTCCGTGCTTCCGCTGCCAAACGCAAACCACCGATTTTCCCAAGCGATGGGCAATGAGGGGATCCAAAAACTGCGAACAGGGGACCATAAAACTGTCCCACCAATGAATCTGTCGCGCGTTGGGCAGGGATTGGCGGAGTAGGAAGCGATTTGCGGCGGAGGCGATCAATCCGACTGAATCCAGATAAAATGCATCCGCGATGCGCAGGTTTGACGGGGTCAGGACTTTGAGCCGATTGGCGGTGTACCTGCGAAAGTGCCCAATGGCATAGTCGAATCGGCTAAAGAGCCAGGAGTGCGCGGGCGCGAGCACAATCAAGTGGCCAAGCGGATTAAGGTGGGTTGCGGCTTGCTGCAGTTCTTCGCCGTCTTCCTTGATATGTTCGAGAACGTCGATGTACAAAATGGTGTCGAAACTTTCAGCCGCCCCGAGAGATGCGATTGTGCCGGCGCGGACATCTGGCGCGAGCGAACTCAAGGTGTGGTCGGCCTTTTCCCGAAGTGTCTCCACAAGCTGCGGATCGGGTTCCAGGCAGACCCAGCGCTCCTGTGCGCCACTGCGCAGCAGGAATGTATTCGCACCCTGCCCTGCCCCAACCTCCAACACGGAACCAACAATATATCGGCGCAAATGGGAGGTCCAATATCCCTTCCAATGCTTCGCTTGGGCGAACATCTCCAGCTCGCCGCCGATATAGGTCTGCTCATTCATTTGCGGCGGACAAAGAGTCTCTTTCCTCGTAAAGGTTGAAGACCTTGTCCCGGGCGGGAGAAACCTTGTGGATGCCTTCGACGAACAGCCGGTAATCCCGGGCTGGAATGAAATCGAGGCTGTTGCGTTGAGCCAAAAAGCCCAGAGTGAAGAAGAATGAGCCAAGGGTCGCGCAGAGAACTATCATCAGCACGCCACCAAAAGCATACGGCGCCCAAAGAGGGAGGGCGAAGCCAGCCCAGAATTTCGCCGCCAGTGTTAACCCCAGAAGGGCGCCGATACTGCAGGCAAGCACGCACACGGTCAGTAGCAGTCGCACAGTTACCACGTCGATAAAGACAGAGATGGCCTGCAGTCCGTGGATGACCAGCGCGACGAAATTCATTTTGGATTTTCCATGGTATCGTTGGCCGCGCACGGTCGGGAGTAAAGATCGAGGCAGTCGTGCCTGGAAAATAGCTGCGGCATAATGATTCCACAACGCGGGCATAGTTGCCAGGGCGCCCAATCGTTCCGCCGGCACCACGCTAAAATTGCCCACCCGCACCCGGATGCCCGTTAACACCCAATGCAGCAACTGATAGCCCCGGTAAAACGCCTGGAAGAGTCCGGACTCGCTCCGGCGTGTTCGTTCGGCGAAAATAATTCGCTGCCCACCATCTTCACGGCAGCGGGCCACGAGTTCGGCGGCATCTTCCGGACGGTCCTCACCGTCCGCATCCATCACCAGCATGGCATCGCAAGGAACATGTTCATGCACGTAGGCCGTCCCGAGGGCGATGGCGCGTTGATGCCCCACATTGCGCCGGAGGCGCAAAACCTCGACTTGAACTCCGCCGCGGGCTTCCAATTGCTCAGACAAAGGGACAGGAGAGCCATCATCCACAAACATGATTCGCAAATCCACATTCCGTTCCAAAAACGCGCCCTCCAACTGTCTGAGCAACTGCGTGGCTGCCGCGGCATCGTCATAGACGGGGGCGACGACAACGAGTTTGTAACCTTTATTGGAGGCGATTTCCGGCACGCACCTGAAACTGAGCAAAAGTGGTGCCGTTCGGGATTGCCCATTGCCATTTAGCAATCGCCAATCTACAGCTTCACTTCTCCGAAAATGACCCGCAAAATGTCCTGCAAGCTGATTACCCCCAACTCGGCGCGGTCGCGCCCGAGCACAATCGCCAACCGCTGCCCGGTTCTTTGCATGTGGCGCAAGGCGACTTCCAATCGCATCTCATTGTCCAGAAAAAGGGCGGGTTTTAGAAAGTCGCCTGCGGGTTTGTCCAGATCAACGTCTTCGGAAAAGAGCAGGGATTTCGAACTGACGAAGCCAATGATGCGTTGGCGGCCGCCTTCCAGCTTCCAAACTGGCAACCGGTGAATGGCCCGCTCGCGATAGATGGACATCAACTCACGCACTGGGGTCTGGATTGAGACGGTGATAATCTTGCTCAAGGGGAGGGTAATTCTCCCCACGGTTAGATTTTGCAGTTCCAGCACTTGATTGATCATCGCGCGCTCTTCACTAGTGAATCCCTGGGAAGATTCCTGCATCAGGATGCGAAGTTCATCCCGGCTGCCGAACAGACGGCCCGTGAAGCGCTTCCCCCCTGACAGTCGCAGGAGACTTCGAGCAAACAAGGACATGAGGCCCACGAGCGGTTTCAATCCAAAATGAACCACCCGAAAAGGCAGCGTGAATGACAGGCAAAGGCGATTGGGATAAAGCCGGAAAAGCATTTTTGGCAACAGCTCGCACAGCGCATAAAAGAGCACGCCTGCCACCAGCAAAACAACCCCAAGTAACGCGGGCCACTGCCCTAAGAGGCGGTGGAGACCAAGCAGGCCAATCGCCACGATGGTCACGTTGGCCACGGTATTTCCGATCAAGATGGTCCAGAGAAAATCCTCCGGATTCTCCAAGTACTGATGGAGAACCTGTGCCCGGTGGTTGCCGGCTCGCGCTTGCTGGCGGATGCGAAGCCGGCTCAAGGCGAAAACGCCCGCCTCCATCCCTGACATCAGGCACGACGTCGCCAGACAACAAACGAATACGATGAGAAGAAGGCCTTGCATTTCGTGAGAAGTGGTCTGTCCGTTCTCTATTTCTTCTTTAGCGCTTCTGCCAACAGTTCCCGGACCCGTCGCTCGGTGACGACATGCGCCGTCAACCGCAGGCCGCCAAACATCACCGATTGCCCCGCCGTTGGCACGACTTCCAGCAGGCTTACCAGCAAGCCCCCCATCGTATCCACTTCTGCTACCCCGCCCAATTGAGGATATTCGCGGCGAAAATCGTCGAGGGACATCGTTCCATTCACGCGCCAGCGCCCTTCCCCTAATTTTTCCATGACAAATCCCGCCGGCTCAACTTCGTCCCGGATTTGCCCGATCACCTCTTCCAAAATGTCCTCGATAGTAACCAGTCCGGCGGTGCCGCCAAATTCATCGAGCACCACCGCCAGCCCGCGCTGCTGGCGCTGGAGGCTCTTCAACAAACGGAGCAGGTTCATGCTCTCTGGCACAAAGGACGGGAACTCTATGACCTCCGCCAAATCCCGTTGAGGATCGAGCAAAAGAGCCTGCGCGTTCAATATCCCCACAATGGTGTCAGGGGTCTCATCGTAAACGGGCAGCCGGCGGTGTTTGTATTTGCGGGCCGCGGCCAGCATTTCCTCGATGCTGAGCTCGTCGGAAATCGCAGCCATGCGTGAAAGCGGTTTCATCACATCCTTGGCTGTCTTTCGATCCAGGCTGATGATTTGTAAAATAATCTCCTTTTCCGATCTCGCGAGGGTTCCCTGCTGGTAAGCCATCTCCAGGAGTTCCTGATACTCGCCATCTGACAAAGTTGTTCGTGGGGGGACGGATCTCGGCACCAACACCTGAATAAGCCAGCCGTTGAACCGCTGGACCAATCGATGAAACCAGCCAGTGGTCTCTTGTAAGAAAAGCATGGGCCGCGCCACCCGCAAAGCCCATTCTTCCGGCTCCCGCACCGCCAGCGTCTTGGGCAAAGCCTCGCATCCGAGCAGGATGAAAATCAGCGCCGTCAGTGAAGCTGCCCCCGGGGACCATTCGCCCCGTAAAACAGGCCAGAGCGCCAGCGCCACCAAACCGCTGTTCGCCATCGTGTTGCCCAGGGAAATGGCCGCCAGAAGCTCCGAAGGCTGTTCAAGCAGGCGCACGACCATGGCGCCCCTCTCGGGAGACTGTTCTGACAATTGGCGGGCCCGGCCATGTCCCAGCGCGAAGAGGGCCGTCTCCGCCAGCGCGAAGAAAAAACTCGCGCCCGCGAAAAACAAAACTCCGCCCAGCACCAGCCAGCCAGTCATCGCCATGGCCGTGAGTATTCAGAAAACGGGCTAAAAGTCAAAACGCCCGGCGGCGAGACGCCGAGGTGCGCAAAAGGGGCAGAAGGTAACACTCTTGAAACCTAACGCATCACCGCCCTCGCAATTGCCCTTTGGTTTGCAAGACGACTTCGCGAACTAATTCCTCGGGGGCGGGCCGGATGCCTTCCACAGGCGAAAAGTAAACAGGAGGCGAGGCTTTCAGTTCAAAGGGCACAGCTTCACCACTGGGTGGCACAAAGGCGAAGAGCGCAATCCCGTCGAGGATAACCAAATAGCCTTGGGCATCGATTCGATACTTGGACCCTCCTACGTCGGCTATGCCATGCGCCACTTTAATTTGATATTTCGAGGCATTCGAAAGTTTTTTATCAAACCCAACCATGCTCCCTTCGATAAGATAAAGCTGTATGTCCACCGCGCCGCCGGGGGTCGAGTCCGAGGCGCTGAATTTATCCAGGGAAAGGGTGGAGTTTTGGAGCAAGCGGACGACCCCAGCCTTGCAATTAAAAAGCAGGTCAACCGCAGCGCCGGGAGCCGTCTTGATAACGGAGCCGATGGGGACGACCGTGCCTAAAAGCAGAGGCGCCGCCGGGAGTCCCGCCGTGCCATAAGTGGCCGAACCGATCAGCCCTCGCACGGTGACTGTCCCCTGCCCCGCCGTCTGAGCGCGCAACCCCATACCTGCACATGCTAATGCTGCGGTCAGCAACAAACTCAATATTTTTCCGGCAAATCCTGGTAGTAGTTTCATAATCCGCATCATTGAATCGGGCGGGAAACAAAATGAGTTGCCGTCTTTGCGTTGTCAAGGCGCGAGATGTAGATCCCGGTAATTGATGGTTGAGTTCGATGGCGGAACGTGAGTGCAGTTCGCCCGAGACGGCGTTTGGTTGATCATGCATCCAACTAAACCTTTCTTGCCTTTGCTAATTTGCCGAGCGGCGCCGCGAACGCCAATGAAGCCTGCGCGGCAAAAGGACTGTGGCTTATTGGGCTTTGCTGAGTTTCGGGTTCGCCTCGCGCCAATCTCCACGCAACCAATCCGCCAGTAACCCGATTGACTGCGCGTCCAGAATCTTGTCGTCGCCAAATTTCGGCATCCGATCGTTGCGTTTGCCGTAATACCGCTCGTGGGTGGGATTCATTATAAGGCCGATAAGCCATTCGCGAGAGGCGTAGCCACTCAGATCGGGGGCAGTGGCATCCTCGTCCTTTTTGTGAAATTGATGGCACTCGGTGCAGCGCATCTCGGCGCTGACGAGTAAGTTCGTGCCTTGAGCGACGATCGGGGCGTCGAGTTCATCGGCGGCGCGTTGCGATTTGAGATGGGCTTCGGCGGAAAGAGCGGCGATCACCTTTTTGAGGCTGGCTTTCTGTTCGTCCGCATAGTTGGCCACATCTTTTTTGACGAATTTTACCATTTTGCCGTCACGGAGCTTGGAGCTGCCAAAGTAATTCGGGCTATCAATCAGGGCCGGATTGATCAAGCCGCTCAACCATTCACGGCTGCCGAATCCTTTCAGATCCGAGGCCGAGGGCGGTAATTGAAGTTTCAGAGTACGGTTGGCAATCAGCGGACCGGCTTTGAGTCTATTTAAGGAAATGATCTCCTGCTCGCTGACACCTTTGGCTTTAGCAATCTGAGGCAAGGTATCTCCAGATTGGACAACATAAGCCTCAGTAGGGATTTTTCCCAAACCGTCATGTCCGCCATAACGATGGCAACTGGCGCAGTTGCGGGCGAACAGCCGCGGGCCCTGCGTAAAAGCATCCTCGCGCAAAAGGGAAGCAGCGCCGGTGAGCGGAATGCCCTCGGCCTCTGCCAGTTGCTTGACCCGTTCGGCGTCCCGCTCGGCGGATTGCACCGCCGATTGATACTCGGGCTCATGCCGATCATCGGTCACAGCCAGCCAGGTCAGGAGAATGACCCCGGCGAACATCGCAAATAGAAAGCCCAGATTGAAACGGTGGCCGAGTTTCCATTGGCCGAGGAAGGGAATGAAAAACAGGATTCCCAGAATAATGGTCGGCACCACAATCGCGCCCCAGATCTCGGTCCCGCCGGGAAAATATTTCAGAAATTGAAAGAGGAACAAAAAATACCATTCGGGGCGAGCCGCCGAAAACGGTTCCGAGGCATCGGCGGGGGCGCCCAATTCCGCGCCCGGCTCTTGGCCGAATAATCGCGGCCTTAGAATAAGAAAGAGAACCGCCGCCAGCACGGCCAGGCAAGCGACGGCATCCTTCAAAACCTGGTCGGGCCAGAAGGCGCAATCAGGCCGCCGTTTTGGCTCCTTGGCGGTGAGCCCATGCCGGCGGAATAAATAAATATGAACCACCAGGAGAACAACAATCAGCCCCGGGAGAACGCCCGCATGAAGGGCGAAGAAGCGGGTCAGTGTATGGTGTCCATAATCCGGGCCGCCAATCACAAGCTTTTGCAACTGCGAGCCAATGACCGGGGTGATGGCCATGATGTTAGTGGCGACTTTGGTGGCCCAGTATCCCTTTTGGTCCCAGGGGAGGAGATAACCGGTCAGCGAAAGCGCCAGCACCAGAAGCAGAAGGAAAAAGCCAAACCAATAATTAATCTCGCGCGGGGCTTTGTAGGCCCCGTCGATGAGCACTTGCATTAAGTGGAGCACCAGAAGCACATTCATGGCCTGGGCTGTGAAATGATGAATGCCGCGCAATAACCAGCCGCCGGTCATGACGTGTTGAATATAATAAACGCTCTCCCAGGCAGTCTGCGAGCTTGGGCTATAGGCCATCCACAGAAAAATGCCGGTGATAAACTGGATGACGAGGGTGAAAGTGAGGGCGCTTCCCCAAACATAGCGCCAGCGCGCGCCTCCCGGCACATTTTCGTAAAGGGCTTCGTGAAGAATCTTTTTGTAACCGGTGCGGTGATCCAGCCAGCCCAGCAACAATTTCATGCGGGAATCATTTTCGCTTCGCCGGTCCGGAAGTTTTGGAACTTAACCCAAATCTCGGTCTCATTGCGGATTTCGACTTCCAATTCGTCGAGGCCACGCGGGGCGGGGCTGGAGGGCGAGTTGATTTTGCCATCCAGCGCAAAGGTGCTTTTGTGGCAAGGACAATGATATCCCTGGGTCGTATCGAAATCGACAAAACAGCCCAGATGCGGGCAAACCACGTTGAGAGCTTGCACGGACTTGTCACTCTTGCGCCGGAGGTAAACGGCGCCAATGGGGGTGAGCGGAGATTTGTTCCAGGCATCGGTGCGGCTGGCGCGAACGGAAAATTTTCGCGGCGAGCCATCGGCAGGCAAGGAAGTGAGCGAAGCCACGGGGAGGAATTCGCTGGCCTGGGACTTCCGCCGCAACGGATCAAAAAACATGATCAACCCGCTCACCAAGGGGACCAGGCTAGCCACAGTGCCGAGGATGATGGCGCTAGCTTGCTTCAGAAAACCGCGCCGGGTAGGTATGGTGGGGCAAGCGCCGCGGTGCTGCGGGTCCGGAGGCAAGATGCCCCCATTGTGAGGCGAAACGCCTGGCCCTCTGTCTCCTGGAGGCAAATTCATTCGATTCATTTCAATGGGGCGGCTGGCTCGCAGCCGCTAAGTGGTCATGAACATAAATACGGCACAGGATGCGGCTACTTGTTCCCAAAAGCAATGGGTTTTGGACGGAGCGCAATTGTCGGAACTAGGGCCAGTGACAAAGTTCATCCCGGGCTGGCAGCATCTCAAACTGGTTCTCTGAGTTCTCTGCGGTTGTGCGCTCTTCATGGAAATTCGTCGAATTCGTGTCTATTTCTTATCCGTGTCGGTCTGTGTCAATCCGTGGTAGAAAAAAACTGGAAAAAAATGTAACGGCACGTAACGGCGATGTAACGGCTACGACCTCAATAATCTTCAATGGTTTTACGTCTAATCCCTCTTTTGCGTTCTTTGCCCGTCCTCCATTTATAACCTTGGCAGAAACGCTTTCGATTTTTACCCTGATTTTATGCGTCCTTTGCGTCTCCTCCTGCTTTACCTGGCAGTGGTGTTCCTGGGCGCAGCATTGCTGGCGCCCTGGCTGTATTGGGCGGCCCAGTGGGCAGTCGGCGAGTCCCCCCGTTTCACCCGGATTAGCATGCAGCCCTTTCATCGCTACGTAAACCGATCACTGCTGGGACTGGCGTTAGTGGCGTTGTGGCCTTTCCTGAGAAGTATCGGGGTTCGTTCATGGGCTGCCACAGGCTTGGTCAAACCTTCGGGGAATTGGCTCAGGCTGGGAATCGGATTTGCGCTTGGCTTCGCTTCGTTAGCCATGGTGGCTGGCCTGGCCGTTGCGGGCGGCGCACGGGCGGTGAGGAACGATTTTCAGGCGAGCACTCTATTCTTCAAAATATTTTCGACCGCGCTTTCGTCAATGGTCGTGGCTTTTTTAGAGGAACTGCTGTTTCGGGGTGCGTTGTTTGGCGCTTTGCGCAAGGCACATTCCTGGATAACCGCTCTTATCATTAGCAGCGCCGCCTACGCCCTGGTCCATTTCTTCCAAAAACCAGGCTCTCCGGAGGAAATTACCTGGAGCTCCGGTCTGGAGTTGCTGCCCCGAATGCTGCGAGGATTCGGGGACATTCAGATGCTGATCCCCGGTTTCTTTACCCTCCTCCTGGCCGGAATGATTCTTGGGATCGCTTACCAACGGACGGGAAACCTCTATCAATCGATTGGCCTGCATGCCGGCTGGATTTTTTGGCTCAAGTTTTACGGCACGATCACCATTGGCATTCCACAAACAAACCAGCGGTTCTGGGGAAGCGATAAACTCATCGACGGTTGGTTTGCGTTGGCAATTCTCCTGGCGATGTTAGCGGCCATTTGGTTTTTTCCTCTGAAAAAGGACCCTTCTCCAGACGGGGTTTATGCGCGCTCCTGATTGGAAGTGTTGGTTCGAGGCGGGGCTGAGCTTTTTCTATCCTGAGATCTGCCAATATTGCGGCCTGGAACGTGCCACGGTGGGGGATGGTTATATCGGCCCGGCTTGCCGGCAGAACGTGAAATTTATCCAACCCCCGTTCTGCGATCGTTGTGGTTTGCCTTTTGAAGGGGAGATCACCACCTCGTTTGAATGCGCCAATTGCCGGGAGATGAAACTGCACTTCTCCCGCGCCCGCTCCGCGGTGGCTGCGCAAGGCATGGTGCTGGATCTGATTCACCGCTACAAATACCAGCGCGCGCTTTGGTTCGAACCTTTTCTGGGGGATCTTCTGGTTCGAAAGGCCGCTCCTCTCCTGCAAGCGGAGCAATGGGACCTGATTATTCCTGTCCCCCTTCATCCACTAAAGAGAGGCGAGCGTGAATTCAATCAGGCTGAACGATTGGCCCAACATCTAAGCGTTGCCACACGAATCCCCATCGCCAGGGACCTCCTTTACCGGGTCGCTTCGACTCGCACCCAAACCCTGCTCTCCCGTTCCGAGCGCGCCGCCAATGTCAATCGCGCCTTCGCTTGCAAACAGCCAGGGACTCCACTTAATGGCAAACGGGTGATTCTGCTGGATGACGTTTTAACGACTGGCGCTACCACCAGCGCCTGTGCTAAAGTCCTGCGGGCTCGAGGCGCGAGCGAAGTGGGTGTGTGGACCCTTGCCCGCGGCTTACTGAAATAGTGAACGAATTTCATTTTATGGCAACGACCTCTTTTACCAAAAAAACCCTCGGCTTGGACAGTGTGGAGCCGGCAGTCACCCCGCCTCCGCCCACCCAGGACACCGCCTTTGCCAAAAAGCCCAAGCTGGGCGGGAGTAAATCGCGGAAGCGGGAAATTCCAGAGGGTCTCTGGACCAAGTGTCCCAATGCCAAATGCAACACCATGGTTTTCGACAAGGAACTGGATGAGAACCTGAAAGTCTGTCCCAAGTGTCAGCACCATTTTCGCATCGGCGCTCGCGAACGTGTCCATTCCCTGGTCGAAACCTGCTCGTTCGAGGAGATGGATGCGGAGATGACGAGCGTTGATGTGCTTCAATTCACAGGCGCATCGACTTATAAGGAAAAACTCCACGCCTATCAACAGACCACCACCTTGAAGGATGCGGTGTTGACCGGCATCGGCAAGATCGGCGAATTCCGGGTAGCGCTTGGTGTGATGGATTTTGCTTTCCTGGGCGGTTCGATGGGCTCCGTGGTGGGAGAAAAACTGGCCCGTTTGATCGAAGCCGGGACCGAGAAGGGACTGCCCGTCATCATCATTTCCAGCAGCGGCGGCGCGCGCATGTACGAAGGCATGTTCAGCCTCATGCAAATGGCCAAAACTTGCGGCGCTCTTGCTTACCACGCTCAAAGCAAGCTCGCTTATATCAGTGTCCTCACCGACCCCACCACCGCCGGTGTCATGGCCAGTTTCGCAAGCGTCGGTGATTTGATCATAGCCGAACCGGGGGCCATGATCGGTTTCGCCGGGCCCAGGGTTATAAAAGACACCACCCAGGCGGAATTGCCCCCCGGCTTTCAGACGGCCGAATTCCTGCTCGACCGCGGCTTGATCGACGCCATCGTCCCGCGAAGCGAGTTGAAGCAACGGCTCTCTTCCTACTTGGACTTTCTCACTGCTGGCAACGGGCAAGTCCCTGCGGAGGCTTAAGAGCCTCTTACAATGGCGCCTCAGTCGGCCCAGACACCGCTGGCCTGAACTCAAGGACACGGATGTTCGCGGGGCTGCCTCTCTGAAGAGTCTCGAACCTGGCGCGGAGTCTGTCCAATTCGCGAACTTTGCGGCTGAGCTCTCTCAGGGCTGCTTTAGCCTTCAAATAGTCAAAACTCTCCGAAGAAACAATCAACGACTGCACGAGGTCCTTCGTTTCATTGATTTCCTTCAAGGCCGTCGCTAATGGGTCGATGTTCATGCGCTTAGTTGTGGCCCGAGAATAAAATTCAAAGCGGTTCAGATCAATGAAAAACCAAATTATGATTCCCTTTTCGTCCCATGGCGCCTGTGCGGATCATTCCTCGAACTTGAGCTTGCGTGTGTCGCATTCCAGACCCGTGGGCACGGTGAGCGGCGCATAAAGGCCGGGCCGCCGGGCCCGCATCCAACTTTGTCCGGTGCTCTCAGCCAGGAGTTTGGCATCGAGATCTGCGATCACCATGTCCTCGTCCGCTTTCCATGTCTCGGCCAGAATACGTCCATAGGGATCCAAAATCATCGCGTTGCCGGTGCGAATTTCGTCGTCATCTACACCCACTCCATTGCTGAAGATGAGGAAAAGCCCGTTGTCGTGCGCTCGGCTGGGCAGCCAACGCATCAACCAGCCGCGCCCTTTGTCTCCTCTAAATTCCGCTGTAATTTTCTCAGGATCCGCATGGCGATTCTCCCAAAGATGGCGTTCAATTAACCCCATCAGCCTTGGATTTTTGGAGCGGCAGCCGCCGGTTTGGTGTGGCGCGAGGAGAATCTCCGCTCCACGCAACGCTGTCAGGCGGACATTCTCGATGATATTGCAATCGTAACAGATCAGAACGCCCACCCGGAACCCATCCGGGATATCAAACACCGTATAATCCGACCCGCTCACAATGGACTGGTGTTCGAACGCGTGAAGTTTGCGATGGCGCTTTGCCCTGCCATCGGGCATGGCGACGACATAACTATTGTAGAATTCTCCGGAGTGGCCGGTCTCGACTAAACCTGCGCCGATGGTCATGTTAAAGTTTTTGGCCAACTCGAGTAGCCTGCGCGAGCTGGGACCTTTAAAAACCGGCTCTGCCAATTCAGTCAGTTGGTGGTTCGAAAGATTTCGGAGGAACCAATAACCGGTAAGGCAGCATTCAGGGAAGATAATCAACCGCACGTTCTGATTCGCGGCCTGCTCCAGGAACTGTTCAATCTTGCGAAAATTCGCCTCCTTGTCTGCCGGCAAACTTTCGAACTGCACAGAAGCCACGCGAACGGTCCGTTGCGTCGGTGACTTTGAGGCAGGGGCAAGTGGTAAACTCGACATGAGCGGCAAGATTAGGGAGATGGGGTGCCCGTGTCCAGAGGTGCTTGAGATTGCTGGAAATTCAGGGGCAACTTCAGGTGTCTCTCAAACGGTTCCACCGCAATCGCCAGCAAGGTCAGGGACAAAGTTCATCCCCGGCCGGACCGAGGTGGATTCCTGTGAGGCTGTTTGAAAGGGGTTGAAGCGCCCGAGGAGGGGAGCGTCCCTTTAATGTCGCTGGCGATGTTTGACTTTCAGTTGGGCCAGCGAGTGAGCTAGCGAGGCGCTAACCGATGCCGCCTCCGCATCATCAAGCTTTTCAGCCAGCCGCGCTTCCGCCCGGCGGCGGGCCTCTTCGGCTTGGGCGGCATCGATGTTCTCCGCCGCGATGGCCATGTCAGTCATGATCGCCACTCGTTCAGCCGTGATTTCCACAAAGCCTTCGCCCACCGCCAGAAAATACTCCTGCCCGCCTTTGCGAACGATGACTTCGCCAGACACGATTTGGGTCACGAGCGGGACGTGCTGCGGAAAGACCCCCATCTCGCCTTCTGAAGCCGGCAAGGTGACCATCTCCACGTCCTCAGAGTAGGTCTGGGCTTCCGGAGTGACGATTTCTAATTTTAGGGTGGCCATGATTTAATTTTTCTTGGGCCAAAGCATCACACCGATCTGACTGATGCGACAGCTCAGCGCAGCCATGTTATGCTTCCTTAATCTCCTCAATCCCGCCCTTCATATAAAAGTTCTGCTCGGAAACATCGTCGTGCTTGCCTTCCAGGATTTCCTTGAAACCGCGCACGGTATCGGCCACCGGCACTTGCTTGCCTTCCCGTCCCGTGAACACTTGCGCCACTGAGAACGGCTGGCTGAGGAAACGTTGAATCTTGCGCGCCCGAAAAACAGTCAGCTTGTCATCGGGGTTCAATTCATCCATGCCCAGAATGGCAATGATGTCCTGCAAATCTTTGTATCGTTGCAAAACCTTCTGCACACCCCGAGCCACGTCGTAATGTTCCTGGCCCACGATATCCGCCGAGAGGGCGCGAGAATTGGAGGAAAGCGGATCCACGGCCGGATAAATCCCAAGCTCAGCGATAGAGCGTTCCAATACGATTGTCGCGTCCAAGTGCGCGAAAGTGGTCGCAGGCGCCGGGTCGGTCAAGTCGTCGGCGGGCACGTAAACAGCCTGGAAGCTCGTGATCGAACCTTTCTTGGTCGAGGTGATGCGTTCCTGCAGGTCGCCCATTTCCGCAGCGAGAGTTGGTTGATAGCCGACGGCGCTGGGGGTGCGCCCCAGGAGCGCCGAAACCTCAGAACCCGCCTGGGAGAAACGGAAAATGTTGTCCACGAACAAAAGCACGTCCTGATTTTTTTCGTCGCGGAAATATTCCGTGACCGCGAGCGCAGAGAGCGCCACCCGCAAACGCGCGCCGGGCGGTTCGTTCATCTGGCCGTAAACCAGGCCGATGCGAGAGCCTGGCTGGATGATGGGAAGACCATTCGGGCCGACCTTGGGATGGCCCTTTTCGTCCTTTTCCACCTTGATCACGCCAGCCTCTATCATCTCGTTGTAAAGATCGTTGCCTTCGCGGGTGCGTTCACCGACGCCTGCGAACATGGAAACTCCGCCGTGGAGTTTGGCGATGTTATTGATCAATTCCATGATGACGACGGTCTTGCCAACGCCAGCCCCACCGAAAGCGCCGACTTTGCCGCCTTTTAAAAACGGGCAGATAAGGTCAATGACCTTGATCCCGGTCGTGAGAATCTGTGGGCTGGTGGATTGATCGACCAGTGGCGGCGCGGGACGGTGAATCGGCAAATACTTGTCCGCCTTCACCGGGCCTTGTTCGTCCACGGGTTGGCCCGTGACGTCGAAGACGCGGCCCATGACTGCCTCGCCGACGGGCATGGAGATAGGCGCACCGGTGTCGGTGATTTCCATGCCGCGCTTAAGGCCTTCGGTGGTGCTCATGGCGACGGCACGCACCCAGTTGTCCCCTAAGTGCTGTTGCACTTCGAGCGTGAGTTTGGTGCGACCGGAGCCGGGAAGTTCGTATTCGACAGTGAGGGCGTTGTAGATCGCGGGGAGTTTGTCCCCGAACTCGATGTCCAGGACGGGGCCGATGATTTGAACTATTTTGCCTTTATTCATGAGAATGCTAGTTGGCCAGCGCCATTTGGGCAGTCGTGATTTCCAAAAGTTCTTTGGTGATGTTTGCCTGGCGCAGCTTATTGTATTCGAGCGTTAAATCCTTGATTAGTTGTTGGGCGTTGTCGGTCGCATTCTTCATGGCCACCATGCGCGAGCTGTGCTCGGACGCCTTGGCTTCAAGCAGAATTTGGTAGAGCTGGAAATTAAGGCTGTGCGGCAGCAGGGCCCCCAGCACTTGCTCGGGATTTGGTTCGAACAAAAATTCCCTTGTCCCGCTGAGCCCCGTCTCTGACTCCGGCAAAGCGGCCGGTGAGACGCCGGCGGCCACGGGTTTGATTTCCCCCACCGGGAGGAATTGCCGCGTTTCCGGCTTCTGATTCAACGTGGAGAGGAATCTGGTGAAGATGACATCCACGTGATCCACTTCACCTTTGGTGAACATCTCGCGGGCGAATTTTGAGATGGCCCGCGCCTCGCTAAATAACGGCGCATCTTTAAAAGTGAACTCGGCGGCAAGCTGGCGTTTGGTCCGCGCCACAAACTGCGATCCTTTGCGGCCAGCAGTTATGTAAATCGTGGTTCCTTTGTCAAATTTCGCTGCCTCGCGCAGCAGATTGCTGTTCAGCGCTCCACACAATCCCTTGTCCGTGCTAATCACAATGACGCAACGCTTTTTGACTTCGCGGGCTTCCATGAGGGGATGCGAAAAATCGCCGGCGTGACGGGTCACATTGGCCAGCACCGCATTCATCAAAGTTGCATAGGGCCGGCCCGCCAGCGCCGACTGCTGGGCCTTGCGCATCTTCGACGAAGCGACCATCTGCATAGCTTTCGTGATTTGGGCCGTGTTCTTGACCGACTTGATGCGCCGGCGGATGTCGCGTGTGCTGGGCATGATCGATTAAATATCTTTAGATGTGCTTGCCTTGAATGACTTGAGGCGGCTCCTACCTTTGACGTGGAAACCGATTTCACGGACTTGGCCTGGCGGGCCGGCTGGGGCTAACAATTTGCGAATCGCGTCGAAAAGAGATTTGATCTCCCGGTCGTGCCCGTCCAGCCGACTCTCCAGTTCCGCGAATTTGTCTGCGAGTTGCTTGTTGGAGGAAAGCAGCTCTCGCAAGTGAACGAAGGCCCGCACGACCCGAACGCTCGCCTCAACCGCCAACGGGGTATTGAGGACGCTGGCCAGCATGATTGCTCCGTGTTCAGTAAAAGCCCAAGGACGGTATCGACGACCACCGCGTGGGTTTGAGATCACAATTTGCAACCTCAAACGCGCAAATTCTTGCGTAGTAAGCTGAAAGGCGAAGTCCGCAGGAAAACGTTTGAGATTGCGACGTAATTGCTGATTCAATCTCCGAGTTGGAAGTCCATAGATCGCTGCCAAGTCAGAATCCAACATAACCTTTTGCCCGCGGATCACATGGATTGAGCTTTCAATCCTCTCCGAACCTGCAATTTCCGTTTCATTGGGCATAAACATTGCGTCAGCGGCGGGTCTTAACGTTGTTCTTAATCGGCGCTCTCAGGGTTTGTAAGTCTGTTTGAACTCGGCGACGGTGGCTTTCAACTCTGCCGCCAGCGGGTCGCTAATCGCCTTCTCAGTCCGAATTTTCGTGAGCAGGTCGGCTTTGCGCGTGTGGAGGAAGTCCGTCAATTTGGTCTGGAAATCCTTGATCTTCTCCACCGGCACGTCATCAAAGAAATTGTTCTGCACGGTCCACAAAATCGCCGCCTGAATTTCCACCGGAATCGGATTGAATTGGGGCTGCTTGAAAACCTCGACGACGCGCTTGCCACGTTCGAGAATCGCCTGAGTCTTGGCGTCGAGATCCGAGCCAAACTGGGCGAACGCCGCCAGCTCGCGGTATTGCGCCAGATCGCCCTTGATGCGGCCGGCCACTTGTTTCATCGCCTTAATTTGCGCCGCCGAGCCGACACGGCTGACGGAGAGGCCCACCGAGACAGCGGGGCGCACGCCCTGATAGAACAAATCGGTTTCCAGATAAATCTGGCCGTCTGTGATTGAAATCACGTTCGTCGGAATGTAGGCCGAAACGTCGCCCGCCTGGGTCTCGATAATCGGGAGCGCGGTGAGCGAACCGTTCCCATATTTTTCGCTGACCCGCGCGGACCGTTCCAGCAAGCGGCTGTGCAAATAGAACACGTCGCCAGGATAGGCCTCGCGACCCGACGGGCGTTTCAACACCAGCGATACCTGGCGATACGCCACTGCTTGCTTGGAGAGATCGTCGAAGATGATGAGCGCGTCCATGCCGTTATCCATGAACCATTCACCCATGGCCGCTCCGGCGAAGGGCGCCATATATTGATTGGCGGCTGAGTCGGAGGCGCTGGCCGCGACCACGATCGTGTCTTCAAGCGCGCCAGCTTTTTCGAGCTCAGCGATGACTCGGGCCACGTTGGACTGCTTCTGGCCGATCGCGACATAAATGTTATAAACCGGGCGGAAGGTCTTGTCTCCTGAGTCGCGGCCCACCTTGTTCATGCGCGCCTGATTGATCATCGTGTCCACCCCGATGGTCGTCTTGCCCGTCGAACGGTCTCCAATGATGAGCTCGCGTTGCCCACGGCCAATCGGAATCATGGCGTCAATGGCCATAATCCCCGTTTGCACCGGCTGGCTGACTGGCCGGCGTTTGATGATGCCGGGCGCGATTTTTTCCACTGGATAAAAAGCGGTTTCCTTGATGGGCCCTTTGCCGTCCAGCGGACGTCCGAGAGTATCCACGACACGGCCCAACAATCCTTTGCCCACGGGAACCGAAAGAAGTTTGCCCGTGGTCTTGACCTCGGAGCCTTCATGGACAGTCAGGTAATCGCCCAGAATGATAGCGCCGACCTCTGTCTCTTCAAGGTTCAGGGCGAGGCCGATGACGCCGTTGCCGAAATCGAGCATCTCATTGAGCATGGCGTCGGTCAGCCCTTCGATCTTGGCAACGCCATCTGAGATTTCGCGGACGGCGCCGACATTTTGCCTGGCGGTGGCGGTTTTGATTCCGGCGATTTGCGCTTCAATTTCCTGCAATAAAGTACTCATAAATTCTTAACCAAAATTTTCCTGTAGTCTGTTCAAGCGCCCCTGCACGCTGCCATCATAGACATCGCTGCCAACCTGAATTCGCAACCCCCCGAGCAAAGCTGGGTTTTGCCCAAAGGAAAGATTCAGCCGCGGCCCATAAAGCCGGGCCAAATCGTTTCGGACGGTGGCCTGCAAATCCGGTGTCAGGGGCGCCGCGCTTTCCACTCTGGCAGAGTGACGCTCCTGATCCAGTTTCACCAGCCGCGCGAGCTGCGACACAATCGCCAGATAGCCGCGCGGCTTCTTCGTAATCACCAATTGCACCGCCAGGCGGAGGCGGTTTTCGTCCAGCAACCCGTTCCCCTGGCAAGCGCGGAACAGCGCCTTGGCTTCACGCCGGGCTTGTTTGGATATCTTCATTCAGCGTGACAAGAAATCATTACGCCGCCAATTGCCTGGTCGTCTCTTCTGCCAGGCGCTGTTGGTCCTCGGGTGTTAACACCTTGCCCGTGACGCGGCTCGTGGTCTGCACGACCAACCGCCCAATCTCGCGTCGCAGTTCGCTCATGGTGCGGGCCTTCTCAACCTCGGCGGCTTCCCGGGCTTTGGTTATAATCTGGGCCGCTTCGGCAACGGCTTTCTGGGTTTCCGCCTCCTGGACGCGAGCGGCCGCGGCCCGGGCTTCCTCGATCAGCTTATTGGCCTGAACATTTGCCTGGGCCAGGATTTCCTGCCGGGCAGTCTCGGTTCGGACCAGTTCCCCTTTGATTCGTTCCGCATTGGCCAGACCTTCCGTGATGCGTTGACGCCGTTCTTCGAGCACGCCCAAAACCGGTTTATAGGCCCATTTATACAGGGCCACCGCGACAATGCTGAAACTGATAATTTGGGCAATAAGCTTCGACCAATCCACGCCGAAGTCGTTGGCTAGACCCTTGACGGTGTCGCTTATGCCGCCGGCCTGCGCTAATAAAATCAAATCGTTCATAATTTCAAAACCCATCGTTGACGCCAGGCACGGAATCGCTTTGATCCCGCGCCTGGCAAACGTTTTCTCGTTAAGGACCGGCCTTCACGAGGAAGAGAGCGTAGAACACGATGGCCTCAGCGAAGGCAATGGCCAGAATAGACTGGACCAGAACCTTCGTGGCAGCGCCGGGATTTCGTCCCACCGCTGTCGAAGCACCCATGCCGATCAACCCCACGCCGACGGCCGCGCCGAGCGCCGCCAAACCGACGTGCAAGTTACCGCTCATCTCTGCCAATATAGGCATTAACGACATATATGTTTCCTTTCGTTTTTCTCAGCGGCTCCCGCGATCAACACGGTCTAGCCGCTGAAATCCTAAAATCAATGGTGCGCCCTGGCATGGCCCTCTTCTTCCTCGCAAATGAGCATCGTGAAGACCGAGGTCAACAACATGAAAACCAGCGCCTGAACAACTCCAACCAGCAGTTCCATGAAGTAAAAGGGGACCGGCAAAAGCCAGCCCAGGCCCGGAATCAGGCTGGACATCGCCTCCAGCATGTTGTCTCCGGCGAAAATATTGCCGTAAAGCCGGAAACTCAGCGACACCGGCCGGAACAAAATCGAGACGATTTCGAGAACGCCCACCGCGAAGAACACCACGATCATCAATACCTTTAGTGCGCCGGTGGTGTCGCCTTTGGGCGCAAACATGTGCAAGAGGAATCCCATTGGACCGTGGGCCTGCAAGGCCCAGACCGTCCAGCAAGCAAAAAAGACCAGCGCCATTGCCAGCGTCATATTCAGGTCAGCATTTGGAGCCCTGAGGAGAGGCTCGGTTACCCGGAATCCATGCTCGGTCTGATGGCCCCAACCGATGGTCCCGAAGAATGGAAACAGCCCGACCCAATTGCAAAAGAGGATGAAAATGAACACTGTGGCAAAGAACCAAAAGGTCTTCTTAACCAATTTACTGCCGATGATGCCCTCCAGAAAAGTGTAGAGGCTTTCCACCATCCATTCCCAAAAATTTTGCGTTCCATCGGGGATCTCTTTCGCATTCCGCATGGCCCGACGGGAAAGGAAAATCAGGCCTATGGCGACGACCCAACTCACGAGCATCGAGTTGGTAATAGGGATTCGTGAACCCAAACGCTTGCCGATTTCTCCCGCCTTTTGCGGAACCCCTTCTTCTTCGGTCGCAGCGCTCGGTGTTGCAGCCTCCGCGGTGGGTCCTTGCGCCTGAGCAGCCAAGGCCCGGACCGGGCCGGCAAAGGCGCCGGCCATTAATAATAGAATCAGAACGGTTTTGTTAAAACGCATCACTCAACGCCAAAGGTTACTTAGGTGAACTTACCCCGGGAAACAGACAATTTACCCGACGCGCGACAGAAGTTGACTGATCGTGAAATTTTTCACAAGGATTTTTTTTGAGAAGCGAAAAATATTTGGTAAATCGATGAGCGGAATTGGATAAGAACACAATCGTCCGATGCCGTTCATGCGAGTGGCCAGTCCCGCCAATCGATTTTTCATCCCGACAGGTCCGGCTGACCGGAGCATCGGCGAAAAAACATAAAATCCTGGAAGGCTCGGATAGCCTCGGATAGGCTCGGTTTACCTCGGGAAGCGGCCTTGGGAGGCTTTCACAGGAGTTTTCATGAACTTCGTTCTCCACCAATCATGCAAACTGCAACGCATTTTCACGGGAGCGGAGCAAACGAAGACCGTGGCGACCGAACAACCATCCGCCCTGCAGGCCCCTCTAGTTTTACTGCAAATTAGCGCAAATTACTGCAAATTACCGCAATTTCAGTGCAAATAAATGCAAACCAGCGCAAAAATTTGCAACTCCCTGCAATTTTCTGCAAATCATGCATGGTCAACGCGAACGAAGCATCTCTTCGATTCGGTGGAGTGTCTCTGGGGGGATGCCGCGGTCTGCGAGAGGGATCTGATCTTTTTCCAGCTTGGCCTGTCGCTCGCCCATCTCCAGGCGGTGAGACTCGCATTTGATGCCGCTCTCGCTCAGCTTCGGAAGCACATTGAGCAGGCGCACGAAATTCAGCGGATCGGCTTCCAGCTTTTGCTTCAAAGTGGCGGGGTCAAAGTCAGCGAGGAACTGACAGAGCTGGGCGGCGGCAATGTGGAGAGAGGCTTCGTGGACTTTACCCCCGTCCTTGCCGTGCAGGATGTCTAAGGCGAATTGTTCCTTGGCGCGCGCGACGTCCCTTCGTTCCTGCTCTTTGAGCCACTCCTGGTAGCCTCTTTTTCGCCAGCGTGTCAGGTGGTAAGGCTTCAGATGCTTGCCAGCTTCACCCAGCTTCTCGCTGATGGCCGCGTAGGGAACGCCATCATGCATCATCCCGTTTACCTGCTCCCTTAATTCATTCGAGAGCCGGGCCACTTTGCCGGTATGGCGATGGAAACAATGAACGGGCGAAGGCGGGGGAAGCGTGGGAGTTACGGTTGGAACGGCCTCGGGTTGAAACGAGGGGCCGGCAGGCGGATTTTCCGGGCGTGATTGATAGCCCGTTGTGGGCTCTGCGGGTTCCATTGCGTCCCAGGTCTGAGCGCCGATTCCGGGAACGGCTTCGCTCACCCTTGATCCCTCCCCCAACGAATGGGCGAGGGAGCCGTCTGGCTCGGGTGATGCCGAATCGGCAGCGAGGGATTCATTGCTGGAAACATGAGCCACTTCTGATGAGAACGTTGCTGAGCCTGCGTCTCCATTTCCGCGGCCCTCAACCTCGCCCTCACCCTTGATCCCTCTCCCATCCGATGGGCGCGGGCTGAAGCTGTCCGCCGCGGCGGGGTCGCGCTCTTTTGGCCGGCCATAAGGCGACAGCAGCCAAAGCTGCAAAGCGAGGCATTCCGGGGAATCTTTCGGGTCCAACCAAGGGCAGCCGACCTGAGCCTCTTTGGTGACTGCTTCCAGGAGCGGCCGTTTTTCCGGGTCTGCCATCGCCTCGATGGCAAGGACAGCTTCGACCAAAGGCTCCGGTAAAGTTTCCGGAGACTTGAGGAGAGCAATCCACGCATCGACATAACCCTCAGTGCCAGGAGGCGCGTGCGGCAGCGGGAGATGTTTCTCTCGTAAACCGGCCTTGAACTGGTCAAAGAATTGGAGGAGATGCTTAATGCTGATGGCGTTGAGGACGTCGCGGTCGGTGAAACGGTTGAACAGGATCGGTTTCATAATGTGATTCTGCCGTTCCGATTAAGGATGCGGCTCGAGGCCTCGCGGCGGGCGTCGGTTGCTGGCCCTCGTTGGATCAGACTTGGCGCGGGCCGCTCGGATGGTTTAATCCACCCTTGTGGCACTCGGAATCAATAAAGCAATTTGGGGTCCAAATCGGAGCCGTCAGGTGCAGCCTAAGGCAGGCTGTATTCGGCAGCAACGGTGCCTTATTTCGTTCCCGACTGTCTTGAAATAAACCAGTGGGCGGAGTTTAGGAAGTTAAGGCGGGATTGCCAGGAGGCGGAATGCGGTTAGAGCGTGTTTTAAAATTCCGTGTGGTTCTGTTTTCGTGCGCTGGACGGCGAGGCGCGACGAGCGAGCATACCCGCCAGGGGTCTGTGACCGAGGAGCAACAAAGGTAGTGGGCGTACGAAAACCCTCCGGGCGGCGGGTCTTTTGTCTGCGGCCTGCGTTGACTCGGCCATCACAGCCCGCTGCGGGGATGCTC
>JBBRPK010000022.1:0-57158 GCA_038228235.1 Verrucomicrobiota bacterium | reverse complement strand
TATCTGCTCTTGGAATCTCCCGTGCTGGCGTTTAGGGACGCGGTTGAGGCTGATCCGCATTTTTGGGAGGCTTGGCGGCTGGTTTCACGTCCGAAACGGCGTTTAAAACGGCTTGCGGGAGGGTTTTCAAAGGGTTGCAAGGCATGATCCGAGGCTAACCGAGGCTAACGGAGGCTAACGGAGCCTTCTGGGATTTTTTGTTTTTCGCGCCCTGTTGGCTGCGCCAGCCCGAACCGGAGTTTCAATGGTCTGGCAAGCCGGTTTCTGAGGGTTTGCGCCAAGGGAATGAGAGGCGAAATCGAGGTAGGCAACTTCAGCCGGGTCTGCTTTTAGGTCATTCCCGGAGTGATTTTGCTCAGATTGTGGGCCAAAAGTGCCATTGATTACCAACGGGTTATGAAAGTGGCTTCTGAGGCGACCAGGGCATTTGCTCAACTTGTGGATCAATGGGCTTTGGGAGGCTGACGGCCAAACACCCATTGGCCCCTTTGTTTACGGGCTATCGCGGTGATTCGCGGTAAATCGCGATAATTCGCGCAAAAAGCTGTTTTGCTCAATTTGTCGGCGTGTGTTCACAGAGGAGTTGGAATGGTGCGCGTGGCGGGAGTTGAACCCACAACCTGCGGCTTCGGAGGCCGTCACTCTATCCAGTTGAGCTACACGCGCAGCAGTCTTGGGCCAAGCTACAAATAGAATGGCCCTGGGGCAATATTTATTCAGATCCACACCCGCAGTAAGGACATCATTTGACGCTCCTCAATAAAAAAGGGGAACCTTTTGGCCCGAGGCCGGTATTAAAGGACAGACTGAAATGTTAGTCGAAAAAAATTATTAAATTATGAAAACCATCTGTTTGTCTTTGCTGCTGGCCACCGGGGCCACCATGGGCGCGAGCGAGGAGCCGTTCCGCACCGATATCAATCCGGCGTTGCGCTATTATCAGGCGTTTATTACGGCCCCGGATTTGGCCTCGAGCGATCGCGACTTTCTGTTCAACACCGAATGGCGAGGCCAGAAGCTGCCCGAACGATTCGGAGAACTAGTCAGCCGGTACGACCATGAGTTCGCGCAGGTGCGCCAGGCAGCCCATGCGACCGTGCCTTGTGATTGGGGTATTGATCTAAGCCCGGGCCCCGGCACTTTGCTTCCGGGCCTCGCCCGGAATAAGGCCATCGCACAAGCGGCTCGATTGCGCGCGATGTGGGCGCTGCAGCAGGGTCGCCAGGCAGACGGGCGCGATGACTTGCTGGCGGCGATGGTGTTGGCCAGAAATACAGCGCGGGACGGCGTTTTGATTTCAGTGCTGGTTCAAATTGCCATGGAAAACGTTCTCTGTTCCGCGGTGGCGGAGAACTTCTACCAGTTCTCCCCCGAGACTCTGAAGCAGGTGGCTGATGGATTCGATGCCGCTCCGCCGCGCACCACCGTGGCGGCCTGCATCCCCACTGAAAAGTCCTCCTTTCCTGATTGGTTAATTGGCAGGATTCAAAAACTGCAGAAAGAGAATCCAGGAAATGATGCTAAGGTGATGGCGGGAACTCGCGGGCTGGTTGCAGGATTTCAGGCTACTGGGGATGAGAGTCCAAAAAGCGAGGCCCAAATCGACTTTTGGGAACAGGTGACCAAAGCTGCGGGAGGCACTAGCCAGGGAATCGTCAAGCTGCTCGAGGAGGAAGCGCCACTTTATGAGAGACTCGCAGCAGTTCTGGCCTTGCCCGCCGTCGAGTTTGAAGGCCAGCTCAAGCAATTCAGCGCCGTGATTCAAAAATCCTCCAATCCCTTCGTTGCCATGACCTTCCCGGCAGTCGAGAAATGCCGCCCAAAGGAATTCGCAGTCCAAACGGAACTGGCGATGGTCCGAGCGGCGGTGGAATATAAATTGCATGGCGAAGCGGGATTGAAGAGCGTCATCGATCCCTGCGGCCAGGGACCCTTCGCCTTCGAAAGGTTTGTGCTTGACGGGGTGGATCGCGGGTTCGAACTCAAATCCACCTATCAGGGACGGGATTTTCAGGAGGTGCTTATCTTCGTGGAAAAAGAGGGGTTGCCTTTTAACGTCAATGGGAAGAAGGCCGGTCAGGCCATTCCTAATTCCGTTGCCACAAAATAATCCCACTGAGACAAATAGCCGGGCAGTTCCTTATTGGAATGTCCGGCGCTTTCTGGTAAAATAAGACAATGTTCAGCCTGAGTCCAACCTTCGCGCAAAACGAAGCTTCAGAGACCGGAACTCTTCTGGATCTGGCCCTGGCGGGGGATAGCGAGGCTTTCGGCGAGGTTTGTCGCGCGTATGAAACACGCCTGTTGCGCCAGGCGCTGACACTCTGCGGGAACCCCACTCTTGCGGAAGAGCTGGCCCAGGATACCTTGGTCGAAGCTTGGAAGTGTTTGAAGCGCTACAATGGGAAATGCCAATTTTTTACCTGGCTCTGCGCGATTCTCCTCAACCGTTATCGCAATACACTCCGCCAGAAGCGCCCGCTCCCTCTTTCTTCGCTCGGCGGCCGCGATCAGGACGTATTTCAAAAGAGTCTTGACCAAGTGGCCGATCACGAGTCTAGGCCGGACCAGGCAGCGCTCCTGCGCGAAGAAGCCGATCTCGTGCTGCGATGCATTGAGGCGTTGCCCACGAAGCATCAGCACGTCATTTATCTCCGTTTTTACGTGGACCATTCTTTTGAAGGGATAGCCGCCGCCCTCGAGTGTTCGGTGGGGACGGTAAAATCCCGGCTTTTCCGCGCCTTGGATAAACTGCGCGGCATGAACGCTCTCAAAGCCCAATTTGCAAACCTCGAAACCAAACGCTTATGAAGCCCTGTTCAAAGAACCGCCAACTCATTGCCGGGCTGGCGCTCGACGCCTTGGATGACCGCCAGCAGCGAGACCTTCGCGCCCATCTTGAAACCTGCGAGGCATGCCGGAGTTATCTGAATGATCTGTCTGCCGTCACAACAAGGTTCGCCGCCACCGAGGTCAGAACGGACATTCAGACTTCCGAGTCTTTCCATCAAAACGTCTTGGGCGCGCTGAGAGGCGAGCAGAGACGTTCCCGCTGGGGAACGTTTTTGGCACAATTTTCAGAGAGCTTGATGAACTGGCGCGTCGCTCTGCCTGTGCTCGGCGCCACCGCCGCTGTCTTGGCAATGTTAGCCCTTCTGGCGCGGCGTCCTGATGCGCCAGCGCCGGTTTCCACCGGCTCCCAGGCCAGGCTGGCGCCAAGGATGAAGATCGATTTGGAGCCGACCCTTTCCAACTATCAGATAGTGGCCAATCAATCTCTGGAGAAATTGGATGAGCTGCTGACCATCCAGGGAAACAGGAATCCATCTCCGACTCGCATTTACACGGCTTCGGCTCTTTCTCGCGGCAATGCGTCTGATTGAGGGGTCAGGCCGGTCATCGGAAAGCGCGATTCCAGCCTGGGAAAAAAGGAACCTTTTGGATCATGGGGGGTATTAACAGGGCAGAACAAAAAATAACTCTCTTATGATACCGATAAAAATCCATTGCCACTGCGGACAAAAATATGCCTTTGAGGTCGAACCGGTTGATGGTCGAATGGCTGAGGCCGTCCAATGTCCGGTTTGTGGCGCGGATGGTGCCTCGGCGGCGAACCAAATAATCGTTCAGCTCCTGGGCGCCCATTCTGCTCCGGCTCTCGGGCTTCGAAATGTCGAACCAAAGCCCTTGTCCACGACTCACACGGCGCCATCGCGGCCACTGGTGGACGCCACCCAGGCATGGGCCCCTCCCAGGCCAAGCAAGAACAAATGGTTTGTCCCAGCCCTCGGGGCAGCCCTCATCCTGGGTCTGGTGCTGGCGGGCACAATGTTGTTCGGGCGCGAGCATGGCCAGAAATCGGAGTTGACGAACACTGCCCTGGAAAATGACGGGCTTCCGCATACTTTGCAGGAACTCGATGCCTGGTACGTTGAACCGCCCGCCGGACAAAATGCCGCCACATTCTATGCTCAGGGGTTTGCCGCGCTGCAAATCGACAAGGCTTCCCCAAGTCTTCCGCTGCTGGGCCCAGCCAAGCTGCCGCCGCTTGGCGACCCGATGCCGCCAGCCGCAAAGGCTGCCTTGGCTGCGCTCGTGCATTCAAATCGAGAGGCGCTGCAATTGCTCGTTCAGGGAGAAAAATACGAACAAAGCCGTTTCCCGCTGGACTTGACCCAAGGCTTTGACCTGCCGATGCCACACCTGCCCAAAGTTAAGAATGCCACGCTTCTGGCGGAGTCGTCCGCCATCTTGCATGCGGAGGGGAGCGATGGAACTCAGGCTGCTCAGGATGTTTTGCTGGCCTTGGCCCTGACGCGTTCTTTGGAAGCCGAGCCTTCCTTGATCTCTCAATCAGTGCGCGCGGCCAGTGTTTCCATTGCCGTGGCCGCATTGGAGCAAATCCTGAACCGCACAACTTTGCCGGCAGAATCTTTGAGCCAGCTCGCCACGACCCTCAAAAAAATTGAAGATCATGACGCGAGCGGCGAGGGGTTCAACCGGGCCATGGCAGCCGAGCGGGTCATCTGGATGGCGATGTTCGGCATGCCGCAAAAACTTCTTCCATTGGTGACAATCCCCGGAACAGATCTTTCCGAAGCAGAACGCAAACAGATAATGGCGCGTTTGCAAAAATCAGCCAGCCTGAAGGAGGAAGGGCAATACTTTGAAACAGCCTTCCAGCAGCTTATGGCTGCGCGCAAAGAACCTTTTCCGGAGCGGCTCAAAACAGGCGAGTTAATCCGCCATTGCGTGACGGAGGCCAGCAGACAAAAGTTGGTGGTGCTCCAGTGGCTGCTGCCCGGCCTGGCGAACTCATCCGTCAAGGAAGCAGGAAGCCTCGCTCATTGTCGTTTGGGATTAACCGCCACTGCCCTCGAACAATTTCGCGCCGCGCACGATAACCATTACCCTCCAGCCTTGTCAGCGCTGACACCCGATTACCTGGCCGCGACCCCCAAGGACCCTTTCGATGGCGAGCCGTTGCGTTATCGAACCGCAGGCAGCGGTTACAGGCTTTACAGCATCGGTCCCGATCTGAAAGCCGATTCGTGGGAGCGCCTTGACGGGAAGGATGGAAACATTGCATTCGCCGTCGTCAGGCCAGCGAAACCAGGGAAGTGAGAGACTGGCCTGTGGGTGGTTTGCTGGCTATAATCATGGCGCTCCGCCGGAGCTTGGGCTTGTTTGGGCGGCTTACACCAGCTTTCCTAACCTTCTCAGGCGCACGGCGGGCTCATTCGCTTCTCGCGACTGCGCCAAATCGATTTCGAACTCAGCCAACCAATCGTTGTGTTCCTCGGGATCGATGAGCATTTGTTGAACCCGCCACTGGAGTTTGTCTTCCGAAGGCAGGACGTAGGTGTGACGCAGGTTTCGCGCGTTCGGATCGAGGCAGATGTATTGATGCTCCAAATGATATTCTTCCAAAACCCGGCGCAACCGCTCCGCTGTCCAAGGCTGCCCTTCCGAATCTGTTGGCGAGGTGAGGGCCGCTAGCGCCTGTTCGTAATCGCCATTCACCAGGCCGCGCAAAAAGGTAAAGATGCGAATGCGGATGGCGGCCAGGAAGCTTTTGGCATCGCGAGTGATGTCATGCGCCGCTTCCTCGGCTCTGGGCGGACGCGCTTCCGCGGCTTGGGCGCGCGGCTGATAATTTTGGTCGCGCATCCGCTCCCACTCATCAAGCAGGCTGGAATCGATCTGGCGGATGAGTGTGGCCAGATAAAGTTCCATTTCGCGCAGGGTGTCGTTCTTCGCGTTATCGGGAACGGTCTGAGTCAGCACCTTGTGCACTCGTGACAGATGCCGCAAGAGGAGGCCCTCGGCCCGCTGCAGTTCATAATCCTTGATGTAATCGGAAAAGGAGCGGAACGACTCGAACATTTCCCGGGCAATCGATTTTGGGCGGATGTTTTCCTGGCCCACCCAAGGGTGACGGTCGGCAAAAGCGTTGAAGGTCGAATAAATAAACTCGCGGTTGGGCTTTGGATATTCGAGCTTTTCCAATTCATCCATTCGCTCCTGGTATTCGATTCCTTGCTGCTTCATTTCGGCCATCTTCTGCGTTTTGACCTTGTCGAGTTGTTTGCGCAGGATGATGTCTGGATCCTCCAGGATCGACTCCACCAGAGTGAGCAGAACCAAGGCATAGTCGGGCGCTTGCGGATCCAACATCGGGACGGTTTCCAGTAAGTATAAGGACAGGGTCTGGTCCATGGAGAAATCGTCCTGGAGTTCGACATTGACGCGAAGGTAGGGCAGGGCCCGCGGCTTGGGCGCCGAGACCGGCGCGTCCGCTGACCGGTGCGGTTCCTGGACCGAAGGAGAGATAAATTCGACGATTTTCCGGTCCACCAGGGAACGAAACAGTTGCCAGGCCCGCTTGATATGAGCCTTCCTGGCCTTGGGTGAATCGTGCGAACGCGCGATCAACTCCTGCATGGCCCGGCAGCCATCCCCGTTCCGGCTGAGCACGTTTAGCAGCATGGCGTGCGAAACTTGAAATCGAGAGCTCAACCGTTCCGGAGGAGCGGCGATCAGCCGCGCGAAAGTGTGTTTATCCCAGTTCACGAAATTCTTCTCAGGCGGTTTTCGTTTGACCACTTTTTTGCCGTCCCGCGCTGCTTTGCCTGCGAGCTTGAGGTTTTCGACCATGTGCTCGGGAGCCTGGGCAACAATCCAACCGCGTTCATCGAATCCCTTGCGTCCAGCGCGCCCCCCAATTTGATGGAAGTCGCGCGCGCTCAGGATGCCAGTTTTCTCGCCGTCATACTTGCAGAGTTTGCTAAAGAGCACCGTTCGGATAGGGACATTGATGCCTACGCCGAGGGTATCGGTGCCACAGATAATCTTGAGCAAACCTTTCTGCGCCAGTTGCTCGACCAGGACCCTGTATTTCGGAAGGAGACCGGCATGGTGCAGTCCAATCCCGTGTTTCAGCCACTTCTTAATTTCCGGTCCGTACGGGCTGGTGAACTTGAAGCCCTCCAAGGTATTGGCGATAATGTTCTTCTCTTCGCGGGTGCAGACATTGACGCTGGTGAAATCCTGCGCGCTCTGGGCTGCCTCCAATTGAGTGAAATGAACCACGTAAACCGGGCACTTGTTGTCCACCACAAGGGTTTCCAGAGTTTGAGCCAGCGGCATTTCAGAGTAGGAATAATCCAGCGGCACCGGGCGGTCCCTCGACTGGATAGTGGCGGTGGGGCGGCCATTCAGCTTCGTGAGTTCCTCCTCAAAAAAGGAAGTATCGCCCAGAGTGGCAGACATCAAAAGGAATCGCGCGTGGCTCAACGTCAACAGCGGCACTTGCCAGGCCACCCCGCGGTCACGATCAGCGTAATAATGAAATTCATCCATGACGACCTCCTGAACATTGGCTTGCGCGCCTTGACGGAGGGCTATGTTCGCCAGGATTTCAGCCGTGCAACAGAGGATCGGCGCGTCGCGATTGACGGAGGCGTCGCCGGTGCTGAGGCCGACATTATCCGGGCCGAACTCACGGCACAGAGCCAGCCATTTCTCATTCACGAGAGCCTTGATCGGGCAGGTATAAATCGAGCGTTGCCCCTGAGCCAGAGCTTTGAAATGCAAAGCAGCCGCCACCAGCGACTTGCCGGAGCCGGTCGGGGTGTTGAGGATGACGTTTTTCTCTTCGAACAATTCCAGGATGGCCGACTCCTGAGCGGGATAAAGCACGAGCCGTCGATCCTCGACATATTCCAAAAAGCGGCCGAGCAGCGCATCGTTGCCGGGTTGGCCGTCCTTGGGGATGAGTTCATAAAGCGTCTTAGCCACAGTGGATTAATCTACCGGCTGCAGCATCCATTGAGAAGCGCGATGGGAATTTTTGTTTTGGCTTTAATCGATTGGACGGCGAAAAGTGGCCTCGAAAAAGCGGGGACAACACGCACTTTATTGTAAAGCGTCCTTTCTCAATTCGTTCGCTCGATGATCAACGTCTGGAAACGGTCATACGCTAACTTCCAATGGAGGGCATCGTTGGGTTTCACCTGAATGAGTTCGCTGGAGGAGCGAACGACCGAGCGCGCCGCGGCCAGTGATGGTAAATGTCCCAAAGTGATGGCCTGGATCAAAACGTTTCCAGCAGCAGTCGCCTCGACTGGGCCAGCCAGGATCGGGATTTGAAGCGCATTGGCGGTGAACTGATTGAGGAGCGCGTTGCGGCTGCCCCCGCCGACGATGTGGAGGAGTTGAATCTTTCGACCGATGAGCTGCTCGATCTGCAAAAGCGTGTGCCGATAAAGCAAAGCCAGGCTTTCGAGCACACAACGAATGGCTCCGCCGGGAGTGGCAGGGGCGGGTTGTTCCGTTTCCTGGCAGAAGGCGGCGATTTTGGCGGGCATGTCACCAGGAGCGACAAATCGCGGATCGGCGGGATTAATGAGCGAGAGAAACGGCGGCGCCTCGGCGGCCAATCGCGTGAGGAGCGGGTAATCATATCCCTGACCCGCGCGCGACCACTCGCGGCGGCATTCCTGGACGATCCAAAGTCCGACAATGTTCTTCAGCAAGCGCACTGAACCCCCAAATCCAATTTCGTTGGTAAAATTCAATTCACGGCAAGCGTCGGTGATTATCGGCGCCGGCAATTCAACGCCCATCAACGACCAAGTCCCGGAACTCAGATAGGCCCAACTCCCTTCCAGGGCCGGCACCGCTGCTACCGCTGCCCCAGTGTCATGGGAGCATGTGGCAATGATCTCGATCTGCGCCAGGTTGGTTTCCTGGGCGATCTCAGGCTTCAAAACGCCCAATTTACTCCCCGCCCGTGTGATGATTGGGAATATTCGCTGCGGCAGCCCCATCGCTTCCAAGAGGGGTTTAGACCATGTTTTGATGCGTGGATTGTAGAGTTGGCTCGTACTGGCAAGTGACTCTTCCGCGCGAATTGTGCCCGAGAGGAAGAAATTGAAGGCATCCCCGATCAGCAACAAATGACTGGCGCGGTGCAAACGCTCGGCGGATTCGGCGCCCAGTTGATAAAGGGTATTTAAAGGCATGAACTGGATGCCCGTCTCGGAAAAGATTGTTCTCCAATCCAATTTGGCACGAGTGTTAGCAACTCCGCGGGCGGTGCGGTGATCGCGGTAATGGAAAGTAGGTGGCATCACCAAGCCGTGCTCGTCGAAGAGCATGTAATCGACTCCCCACGAATCCATGCTGATGCTGGAAATTGCAATTTTGCGTTGGGCAGCTTTTTTGAGGCCGGCTTTCAGTTCCTCGAACAATCTGGATATGTCCCAATGCCATGCGCCGCCCACGCTGAGCGGCGTATTGGGAAAACGATGTAGCTCTTCCAGGGAAAGCTGCGCGTTTTCGAGCGAGCCGAGCATCAAACGTCCACTCTCAGCGCCCAGATCACAGGCCAGGTAACGGGTTTTCATTTCAATAAGGAAATTTAAAACCGCGAATGAGACTGGACGCAAGACTGGGAGTTGCTATTAAAAACGTGGCCAGTAACTTAAATTTATGAGGAACGAGTATTCAGTGGCGGCGCATTGGGCCGGTGATTTCGAGGAAGCCGGACTTCAAAGTTGGGCCGAACAATTACGCGGCCAACTGAAGGCTCCGAGGGTTTCTCTTGGCCTGATTTTCATGAACCCGAGGTTTTTCCCTCAGGCCAGCCAAATTCTGGAATTGCTCCGCGTCCATGCGCGGATTCCGCTGCTGGTCGGTTGTTCCAGCGGCAGTTTGATTGCTGAGGATCAGGAAATTGAGGAAAAGACAGGGCTGGTCCTGGGATTGTATTACCTGCCCGAGGCGATTTTGCGTCCTTATCATTTTACGCAGGAACAACTGGAGCGGGCCACCGAGCCTGGTTATTGGCAGCAAGAGACTGGCCTCACCCCTTCGCAAACCAACGGCTGGCTCGTCTTCGCAGATCCGTTTCACCTGGATTGTGAATCGTGGTTGCGCAGTTGGAATGATTCGTATGCGCCTCTGCCGATCGTGGGTGGCTTGGCCAGCGGCTCAGCCTCCGAACAACTCACTCAAGTTTATTTGAACGGGCAGGTCTTTGAAGAAGGCGGGGTCGCCGTGGCCGTAGGCGGCGATGTGTGCCTGGCCAGCGTCATTTCCCAGGGCTGCACTCCCATCGGGGAGACTTGGACTATCACCAAAGCAGAGGGCAATTTCATCCACGAAATTGGAAATCGCCCTGCCTATGAAGTCCTGGCCGAGACCTTTAATAATCTCGCCGCCCCGGAGCAAAAACAGTCCCGCGGCAACCTCTTCGTGGGCTTGGTCATTAACGAATATCTTGAAGAATTTCACCGGGGAGATTTCCTGATTCGCAATCTCATCGGAGCGGACCCCCAGAGCGGAACTATAGCGGTGGGCGCATTTCCGCGTCCCGGCCAGACCGTTCAGTTTCAACGCCGCGATGCCGCCACCGGCACGGAGGACATTACCGCGCTGTTGCGGCGCACCCAGGAACAATTGGCTGGCCGCACCGTTTATGGGGCCTGCCTGTGCAGTTGCAACGGGCGTGGCCAGCACTTGTTTGGCGAGCCCAACCATGACGCCCGCCATGTGCAGGAACAATTTGGCCCCATCGGCCTCTCAGGATTTTTCTGCAACGGCGAAATTGGTCCCGTCGGCGAAAAGAACTTCCTGCACGGCTATACCGCCTCCCTGGCGCTGTTTGTGAAAAAGGATGGCCCGGAAAATGGCTGAGTCGGCGCAACCCCCGCTCGCATTGGAACCCCAGGATTTGTGGTATTCGGCCCCAGAACGGAGAGCACTGCTGTTGAATTAGCGGACGCCATTTAGGGGGTCCGGAGGCGGCTGCGAAAAATCGCTTGGTTCAACAGCGGTGGGAGCGGCAGGGAGCCCGATCAGTGGCAGATTTCCAAATCCATGCCTCTATCCCGCGGCCGTGTCATTACCCATCTTCCTCGTCAGACAAATACTGACGCAAAAAGGGCGCTTTGTCCTAATGGCGTCCATGGAATTTCCACTTATACTTTGGCCCATGCGACCCCTTAAAGACGAAGCAGCGATGCCGCTGATCTGCTGGGCGAGAGCGACCCGCGAAGAGCTGCTCAGGGAAATCATCATCAGTCTTGGAGTGGCCCGTAAGAGGGATTTTTATGAATCTTCCGGCGAGTTGTGACAGGCACCGTGATTGATTCAGTATTTCCGCGTGGAAGGCTATTTGTTTGGTCTTTTCTCCTTTCATGGGGCATTTTCGCCTTAATTCAAGTCACTACTCTTGCAGCTACTGTTACTTTAGGATGGGATGCAAGTCTCGATCCTGCCATCACGGGGCACAAGATTTATTACGGTCCAACGGGTGGTAACTACAGCAATCAGGTTTCTTTCAGCAATGTGACAAACGGAACTGTCACGGGTCTCCAAGCAGGGTCCACTTATTTTTTTGTTGTCACAGCGGTTAATACATCAGGATTAGAAAGTGCCTTTTCCCGTGAAGTTTCTCATTCGATTCCGACGGGAGTCGGAACTCAGGGGCCGACCCTGGATCCTATACCTGACCGAAGCCTCACCGAAAATGCCGGGCCGCAAATCTTCAATCTGTCGGGGATTAGTTCGGGAATGGCCAATGGAAACCAAAACCTCACCATTACTGCCGCTTCCAGCAGTTCGCTCCTCGTGCCCAGCCCGATCGTTAACTATATCAGTCCCAACGCCACGGCGAGTGTAATTCTGGGGCCCGCACCCGGCTTATTCGGCAGCGCCATCATCACCGTCACCGTGAACGGCGGAGCAGCCACTAACAATAGCGTCACCCGCTTCTTCACCGTCACGGTCAATCCAGTCAACCAGCCGCCCACTTTGGACTCCTTGAACGATCTCACCATCAATGAGAACGCCGGCACGCAAACTATCAATCTGTCAGGCATCACTTCAGGAGCACCCAACGAGAATCAGAACCTGACCCTCACTGCCACCTCCAGCAATCCAGGCGTGGTGCCGGTTCCGACCCTCAATTATACCAGCCCCAACGCCACTGGCAGTTTGAGCCTTACTCCCATGACGAACAGCTTCGGGGCCGCCATCATCACCGTTACTGTGAACGACGGAGCAGCCACTTACAATAGTGTCAGCCGCTCCTTCAGGGTGACTGTCAACCCAGTGAACCAGCCGCCCACTTTGGACCCCTTGAGCGATCTCACCATCAATGAGAACGACGGGACGCAAATCATCACTCTGTCAGGCATCACTTCGGGAGCGACCAACGAGAATCAGAATTTGGCCCTCATCGCCATTTCCAGCAATCCGGGCGTGGTCCCCGTACCAACCCTAAATTATACCAGCCCCGACGCCGCCGGCAGTTTGAGCCTTACGCCCATGCCGAACAGCTTCGGGGCCGCCATCATCACCGTCACTCTGAGCGACGGAGCACCCACAAACAATATTGTCAGCCGCTCCTTCATGGTGACTGTCCATCCAGACAACCAGGGGCCCACTTTAAACGCGTTGAGCGATCTCACCATGAATGAGAACGACGGGCCGCAACCTATTACTCTGTCAGGCATCGCTCCGGGAGCGAGCAACGCAGATCCCCACCTCCGCATGAGCGCCATGTCCAGCAATCCGAGTCTCGTGCCTATTCCGGCGGTCATCTACACCAATCCTGACACCATGGGCAGTTTGATTTTGGCCCCCGCACCCAACTCATTCGGATCAGCCATCATTAGCGTCACCGTCGATGACGGAACAGCCACGAACAATATTGTTAGCGGCTTCTTCACGGTGACTGTCAACCCAGTTAACCAGCCGCCCACTCTAAACGCATTGATCGACCTCGCCATCAATGAGAACGATGGCACGCAAACTATCACTCTCTCAGGCATCACTTCGGGAGCAACTAACGAGAATCAGAATCTTACCCTCAGCGCCACTTCGAGCAATCCGGACCTTATCCCGGTTCCGGCCCTCAATTATACCAGCCCCAACGACAGTGGGAGCTTGAGTTTCAGCCCGATGACCAATAGCTTCGGAGCCGCCATCATCACCGTCACCGTCAATGACGGAGCAGCCACAAACAATAGTGTCAGCCTGTCCTTCACGGTGACTGTCAACCCAGTTAACCAGCCGCCCACTCTAAACGCATTGAGCGACCTCGCCATCAATGAGAACGATGGGACGCAAACTATCACTCTCTCAGGCATCACTTCAGGAGCGACTAACGAGAATCAGAGTCTTACCCTCAGCGCCACTTCGAGCAATCCGGGCCTTACCCCGGTTCCGACAATCGATTATAGCAGCCCTAACGACAGTGGTAGCCTGAGCTTTATCCCCATGCCGAACAGCTTCGGGGCCGCCATCATCACCGTCACCGTCAATGACGGAGCAGCCACAAACAATATCGTCGCCCGCTCCTTCACTCTCACTGTCAATCCAGTCAACCAGCCGCCCACTCTAAACGCATTGAGCGACCTCGCCATCAATGAGAACGATGGGCCGCAAACCATCGCTCTCTCAGGCATCACTTCAGGAGCGACCAACGAGAATCAGAACCTTACCCTCAGCGCCACTTCGAGCAATCCGGGCCTTACCCCGGTTCCGACAATCGACTATACCAGCCCTAACGACAGTGGTAGCCTAAGCTTTACACCCATGCCCAACAGCTTCGGAGCCGCCATCATCACCGTCACCGTCAATGACGGAGCGGCCACAAACAATATCGTCACCCGCTCCTTCACCCTCACTGTAAATCCAGTCAACCAGCCACCCACTTTAAACTCGTTGAGCAATCTCACCATTAATGAGAACGCCGGCGCGCAAACTATCAATTTGTCAGGCATCACTTCGGGAGCGCCCAACGAGAATCAGAATTTGACCCTCACCGCCACTTCCAGCAATCCGGGCGTGGTCCCCGTTCCGACACTCAATTATACCAGCCCTCACACCACCGGCAGCCTGCGCTTCAGTCCCCGGACGAATGCTTTTGGCAGCGCGCTTATCACGGTGACCGTCAACGACGGGCAAGCCACCAACAACCTCATCAACCGTTCGTTTACGGTCACGGTTAATGCGGTCAACCAGCGCCCGACCCTCAACCCCTTGAACAATCTCACCATTAATGCAAACGCGGGGTGGCAAACGGTCAATCTGTCGGGCATCACCGCTGGGCCGGGGAATGAAATCCAGACTCTGACTCTCACTGCCACCTCCAGCATTCCAAACCTCATCGCCAATCCCATAGTAAGCTACACCTATCCGAGCGCCACCGGCGCCCTCGGGTTCAAGTCTGCAGCCAATGCTGCTGGCATCGCCATGCTTAGAGTCACAGTGAACGATGGCCAAGGCACCAATAACGCCTTTTATCGTTCTTTCACGGTCACTGTGAAGGCTTTCGGCGCTAAGACACCCACTCTCGTTCCGCAAATCCTGGCCGTGCCAGCACCGCAAGCGGACGGCAGCGCGTTAGTGAGCGCAAAGCCGATGGGTGGCGGGACCTTGCTCAAAGGAGACCTGCCCTTTTTCCAAGCCTGGGCAAGCACCAATCTCCTGAACTGGGACTGGTTGCCCGTGCCGCTCGTGTTAAGCAATAATTGGATGTGGTTGCGGGATTACAGAGCAACGAATTACGCGCGCAGATACTATCGAATCATCGGGACACCTTGAATCGGCGGGGTGGCAGCAGTTCTTATTATCGCAATTTGGAGCCTGCGGGGTCGGAGGGACGAGTTCCACGAGCCCCTAATTGCTTAGGAGATCAGGAACTCGTCCCTCCGGAGCGTTATGCCCATCCCCTGCCAAAATGAGAATTGCTGCCGCGGCTTCGAGCCGGGTTGAATGATTGGCGGGGGAGTGCTAGGCTCCCCGGAAGTGCGCAACAAACTTCTTTTTCGGGCGGGGATTTTTGCATTTCTCTTTGTTGGATCCTCGTGCACTCGGAACGCGGGCCCTCCGCAGGTTTCAGGAACCATCGAAGCAGATACCGTCCACGTCGCCTCCCGCTACGGCGGCCGGGTTGAAAGAATTTATTGCCGGGAAGGCGATTCTCTGACCAATGGCCAATCTATTGTGGAACTGGAAGCTGCCGAGTTAAGCGCCATGCGCGCCGAGGGCGCAGCTCAGCTCGCCGAAATGGTGGCCGGTCCTCGCTCGCAGGAAATGGCGGCCGCGAAGCAGGAATGGGAAGCCCAGCTTTCCGATTTGGAACTGGCTCGCTCGGATGCCAGGCGCGCGCAGGCGCTCTTCGCCGAAAAGACCATTTCCGCGACCGAGCATGATCGAGCCGCCAGCCGGGCTGCCACTTTGGACAAGAACGTCGCCGCCGCCAAAAGCCGTTACGATTTGCTGCTGGCAGGCACGCGGCCTGAGCGCATCGCCCAAGCCCGCGCACGGCTGGACAATTTGGACGCTCAATTGCGCGAGATGCGGATTCTTGCCCCCACCAACTGTGTGCTGGAGGTTTTGAGCGTTAAAGTCGGAGATGTTGTGCCGCCTAATCGCGAAGTGGCTGCGCTGCTTTTGCCGCAGCATTTATGGGTGAGAGTTTACGTGCCGGAGACCTGGCTGGGTTTCATCAAAATCGATCAGGCGGTGAAAGTGCGCGTGGATTCGTTTCCAGACAAAGACTTTGAAGGGCGAATCGAGCAAGTGAATCGCGCCGCAGAATTTACTCCGCGCAATACCCAAACCGTCGCCGAGCGAATCAAGCAGGTCTTTGGCGTCAAGGTTTGGGTGCTCAACCGCGAGGACGTGCTGCGAGCAGGAATGTCTGCGGACGTGTTTTTTGCGAATGTGCCGGCGGAGATAAAATGATCTTCTTATGCTTTGGGCGTTAGAAAGACATTGGCATCTGCTTCAATAAACATGCCTGCGGAGTTAATGATTGCCTGCGAAAACCTGACGAAACGGTTCGGTTCGTTCACGGCGGTGGATGAGGTCTCCCTCTCTGTTGGCAAAGGTTCAATCTTCGGTTTTCTCGGTCCGAACGGCTCGGGAAAATCCACCGTCATTCGCATGCTTTGCGGCATTCTGGAGCCGAGCGCAGGCAGCGCGCGCGTGGCAGGAATTGATGTGGTGAAGGATGCCGACCGGCTCAAAGGAACCATCGGCTACATGTCCCAGAAGTTTTCCCTTTATGATGAATTGACGAGCATGGAAAACCTGGTCTTTTACAGCCGCCTCTATGGTCTGAGTGGTCAGGGATTAAAGCAACGCATTGGAGAATTGATTACCCTCACTCATCTGGAACCCTACATGGAGCGGCGCGCCGCTTTGCTCTCGGGTGGCTGGAGACAACGGCTGGCCATGGCGTGCGCCCTCGTGCATAAACCCGGCGTGCTCTTTCTCGATGAACCCACGGCCGGGATCGACCCGGTGGCGCGGCGGGAGCTGTGGGATCTGCTCTTCGAGTTTTCGAGCCAGGGTATGACGCTGTTCGTCACCACCCATTATATGGACGAAGCGGAGCGATGCTCGCACGTTGGCTACATTCATCAATCCAAGCTCATCGTGGCCGGCTTGCCGGACGAGTTAAAGCAAATGCCGGCCGTCAACCCCGCCGGCACAAAACGCTTGGACGTGACCTGCGAGCACGTCACGGTTGGGCTTCAGGCAATGCGCCGCTTTCCGGGCGTGCGAAGCGCCACCGTATTCGGCCAATCGATGCACCTGCTGGTCGATGACTCTGTTCCGGAATCAACGATTCGCGAGCAACTGGCTCGGGTCGGCATCCCGCGGGTGGATATCCATCCCATTGGCCCATCGCTCGAAGATGTTTTTGTCACCCTAACCGGCAATCAAAATGGAGGCCCTTCTTGAACAAATTTTTCCGCGGATATACCGCCATCCTTTACAAAGAATTTATCGTGGTCGTGCGGGACCCTATGACTCTCTTCTTCATGTTCTTTCCGCCGTTGATCGAGATGATCGCTTTTGGTTATGCCTTGGACAATGATGTTAAGCACATGGCTATGGTGGTCTTTGACCAGGATCGGACCGCCGAGAGCCGGCATCTTGTCGATGAATTTGTAAATACTCAGACCTTTCGAGTCGTCGGTGAAGCGCAGAGCGTCGGGGAATTGGCCTCAGCCATTCGCCAGGGCAAAGCCTTCGTAGGTTTGCAAATTCCTCCAGATTTCACCCGCAATCTTCGCGCGGGCCGCAATGCGCAAGTGCAGGTATTGATCAACGGTTCGAGTTCCACTATTGCGCTCTCCGCCTTAAACACGTCTGTCGGCATTAGTTTTCGGGAATCGATGCTCGCGCTCCTGAATGAAACTGGCCGCCATGACGTCCCGGTCGAGGTGCGCCCGCAAATTCTTTACAACCCCGACATGCGCAGCCCGAACTTCTTCGTGCCCGGCGTCATTGGCGTCGTGCTCCAGATCGCCACCACCTTCGCCACCGCCATGTCGCTGGTGCGCGAACGGGAACGCGGCACACTCGAACAACTGCTGGTCAGCCCCCTTTCTCGTTGGGGACTGATGCTGGGCAAGCTCACTCCTTATCTCTGCATCGCCACGGCGATGGCGGTGGGGCTCTTTGCCATTATGCGCTGGCTGTTCGCGGTGCCTATCGCCGGCAGCCTGGCGGCGCTGATGGGTTCGACGTTGGTCTATGTATTCGCGCTCTTGAGTTTGGGGCTGCTCATTTCCACGCGCGCGGAAAATCAAATGCAGGCCTTGCAGATAACCATGATTTTCATCATGCCCTCGGTCTTTTTCTCCGGCTTTATTTTCCCGCGTGAAACGATGCCTTGGATTTTCTACGCCATCGGAGCCCTGTTGCCCACGACCTACTTCATCGAACTGATGCGGGCGATTATCCTTCGCGGGGCCACTTTGAGCGAATTCTGGTTGAATCTCGTGGTCCTCTCAGCCATGGGACTGGCTTTGTTTACCTTTTGCGCCTTGCGCTTCAAAAAGAAAATCGCTTGATGACTGCGACCACTGCGACTCCATCAGTCCCAAAAGGATCGTGCACTGTCCCACACTTTCTCCTTAACCCTCTTCAACCGTAGCAGCCGACGTAAGTCGGCTCTGATCCATAAATCCTCTTGGGGTCACATCTTGACTTATAACAATTAAGACCTGCCTTCGTGTTGATCCCGCCGCAGAATCCGCGCGCATGGCTCGCCCGTTGCGCATCGATCTCAAGAACGGCAGGCATCACGTTGCCAATCGCGGCAACAGACAATCTATTTGGACGAAAGAGATCGAAAACATTTTTTGGATTTGCTCTCCAGCGGCGGAAAATGGGGTCGAATCTGTGCGCTAAATATTCACGCGCCCCACACATTGCGAGTTCGGTCGAAAAGGAATGCCCATGTTTAAAGGAAAGATCCAACCCCGGAGTTTCCATGGCTTCGAGCAAATACGTCGGCACCGCTCCCCGAGCCTTGGACTTTTTTTCTAACTGGATCGTCCTCACAACGAGCGCCGATGCCGGAGCCCGGAATTTATGTCGCTTCCTCGGTGAGATTTCCCCGAAACGAAATTTCGAGCGTTGAACCTCTGAACCGTAGCAGCCGATGTGAATCGGCTCTGATCTTTCCGGGGCAAATAGTGAGCCGGCTCATGCCGGCTGCTACGAGGTTCACGGGAAGGATGCTTAACGGCGGAATGAATTCCGCGCTCCTCCTTTCGCCAGCTATTCAAAGGCAACTAACTCAAATTTTATTTTTGAGACTTGACCCGATTTAGTTGAAGATTCGTCCCAGTCAACGTGCGCTTTGCGAGCGCAAGGGGTTGTCGGGCCGAAGGGATTTAGAGGATCTTAACTCCGCCACTCGAAACCGAGTTCATTGAGCTTTATGATATGCTCCGGGCTCGATCTCCCAAGGCGCTTGGCGAGGCGCTGGTTCATGACCCAAAGCCCCAGCGTTTTGTTCTGCGACCAATGGGAGGGAACATTACAGTGGCCGCATCGTTGCTTATAGGCCGCCAGTTCGGCGTATCTCTGCTCCCACCGCGGGTTCTCCTGAAGTCCCCACGGAAATCCAACTTCGTTCAAACGCTGAAAACGATTCTCGCGCAAGATTCCATGCCTCCGGTACTCGCGCTGATGCAAGGCCCAGCGGCGAAGTCCCGGCCTTGAGGGCGGATCCTCGGTGACCCAGAAATGACCGCTCTGACGATGGAAATCCTGGAGAGCCTCGAACATGGCTTCCCAATGCCCCTGCGCACCTGGCCCGCGGTAGTGGTTCTTCGTCCATCGAAAACCAATCTTGTCCAAGCGGCGAATGCGCTCCTGGCTCAACTGCCCGCGGCAGCGGGACACGCGCTGGGCCCGGCTCCATCTCTCCAGCGCCGCGTCTTTGGGCCAACGAAATGTAAAATCGCATTTTTCCTGTAAGGCCCCGAGCTGGGCGAATCTCTGTTCCCAGAGAGGATCATCAGGCTCCCAGGGGAACCCAATGGCGCTGAGGCGTTCCAGCCTGTCCGCCCTGAGAAGGCCACGCCACCGGGCGGTTCGCTGCCGGTCGATCCAGGCGGGCAACCTCGAATGGGTTGTCCGGGGAATGCGGAAGTGCCCGTGTCTGGTTTTCCAGTCAGACAGTTCCTGGAACATGGCATCCCAAAACAGCTGACACGGGCGGCGGGTCGGGTTCAATCCAGCCCAGGGGAAGCCGATCCCGTTCAACCGCCGAATGCGTTCCGAGTTCAATCGCCCCGCCCGCTTAGCGGACCGCTGAGTTCCGACCCATGGCCCCAGGGGCTTATTCTCCGGCCACAGAATCGGAACAAAGCAGTGGCCGAAGCGGCGCTTGAAGGCCTCAAGCTGGGCAAACCGCCGCTCCCACCTTTGTTGGTGCGTCCGAGTTTCGAGTCGCCGGTTGGTTTGCATCAGGCCTCTGATCATCGCTTTCAATAAAGCATTAAGTGTGCCGGTATTAATGGCTAAATTTATTCCGCTTCCCAGGTGAGATTTCCCCGAAACGAAATTTCGAGCGTTGAACCTCTGAACCGTAGCAGCCGATGTGAATCGGCTCTGATCTTTCCGAGGCAAATAGTGAGCCGACTCATGCCGGCTGCTACGAGGTTCACGGGAAGGACGCCTAATGGCGGAATGGATTCCGCGCTTCTGGTTTCGCCAGCTATTCATCGGCTAGCCTCCGAAAGCCGGGAGCACAATTAAATAAGAGCGATTCTCCGGCAGTGAAATGATGGAGCGGAAGAGTGACGACTGTTACGTCGCAGCTCCAGAAGCCGCACCCGCCTCGGACTATTCCGCGTCCCGCACTCTTGGAGCGAAGCGGCCGTAGCGCAAGGCCAGCGTTGGTAGAACCAGCAGGTTCAGCATGGTGGAGGTAACCAGCCCGCCTAGAATCACGATGGCCATCGGGCCTTCGATTTCACGGCCCGCTTCGCCGGTCCCGATGGCCAGCGGCAGCAGTCCGATGGCTGTGACTAATGCGGTCATCAGAATCGGAATCAGGCGTTCCGAAGCGCCGCGAATGGCCGTGCTCAATCCCCATTCCAGGCCTTCCTGTTGCACCAGGTGCTCGAAGTGCGAAATCATCATGATTGAATTGCGAGTGGTGATGCCGAACAGCGTGACAAATCCTACCAGTGAACCAATGGTCAGTCCTCCCTCGCCCGGGTTGCCAAGCAAGCTGGTCAGGAAAATAGCCAGCACTCCGCCCACCAGCGCGAAGGGCAGGTTGGCCAGGATCAACAGCAAGTTGCGCCAATCCCCGGTGACAACGATGAGCAGAAGAAGAATGCCGACGGCCGCAACGGCCGAGTTCAAAAACAGTTCTTGGCGTGCTTGGGCGCTGGCCTCGGCCGTGCCGCTAAAAACGGCATAGACCCCTTTGGGAAAAGTGACTTTGGCGGCAATTTGCTTTTTTGCTTCGGTGACGAATGATCCCACATCCCGCCCTTCAGACCGGCAGGTGACGACTTGGCGGCGGCTGGCACCGTCATGCATGATCGAATACCTGCCGGTGGTCAGGTAAACTTCGGCCATTTCCTTGAGCGGCATGCTCAACCCTTGCGCGTTCTTCAACATAAGCGAGCCGATCTCTTCGGGCTGCCGCCGGTGCGCCTCCTCCAGAATCACCGCGACATCTGCGACTTGATTGCCCCGATGGACCTGTGCCACGAGAGCACCTTGATACGCGGCCCGGATGCCCTCCAGCACCTCGACCGGGCGGAAACCAAACTGGGTGAGGCGGTCGGGCCGCAGTCGCACGGCCATGCGCGGTGACCCGGGGGGGGATTTCACTTGCACGTCTTTTGCGCCCTCAACCATCCCAAGGACCTGGGCAATTTCTTTTGCTTTGTCATCGATGACATCAAGGTCTGCCCCATAAACATTGACGACGACTGGGGCTTTCTCGCCCGTGATGGTTTCGCCGATGCGATCGCCGAGGAATGTCATTACTTCGGACTGAATCCCCGGAAATCCTTCGAGCACCTCACGAATTTCTTTGCTCAACTGTTCCTGATCTTCTCCGGAAACATTTTCTTTCAATTCGACGTGAAACTCGCAGCGATGCGAGCCGAAGGTGTCCTCGCCTTGCTCGGCGCGCCCCACCTGCTGCTCGATGGTGGCGATGTTTTTATTGCCCAATAGTTCCTTGGAAATCTCGCCGCCAATCCGCTTCATTTCGGCCAGGGAAGTGCCGGGGATGGTCTGGACGCCGAGGACAAAATGGCCTTCGCGGAACTCGGGCAGGAACTCACTGCCGAAATGAGGCAGCGCCAGCATGGCGGCTAAGCAGACCAGAACCACGGCGAACATGATGACCCGCGGCCAGCGAGCGAAAAAACTGAGTGTCCCTCCATAAGCTGACTTTAACCACGTTTGTATGCGGGGTTCGGATGAGCTTTTGACGCCCCGCGCAAAAAAGAAGAGGGAAAGCGCAGGCGTGACTGTTAGCGCGACGCCGAGTGAAGCCATAATGGCCAGAATATAACTGAGAGCCAGCGGGGCGAAGAAACTCCCTTGCAAGCCGGTCAAGGTGAGGATGGGCAGGAATACGAGGGCCACGATGAACGTGGCATAAACCACGGCCGTGCGAACTTCGAGCGAGGCCTCCAGAACGACGCGGAAGGCTGGGCGTGGTGTGGCCGCGCTCTGATTCTCGCGCAGACGGCGGAAGATGTTTTCCACATCGATGATGGCATCATCCACCACTTCGCCAATGGCGATGGCCAAACCGCCCAAGGTGATGGTGTTGAGCGTGATGCCGAACTTCTGGAGCAGAATAACGGCAGTGAGCAGCGACAGGGGAATGGCCGTGAGCGAGATAAAGGCGGTGCGGAAATGACCCAGGAAAAGAAAGAGAACGACGGCCACTAGCACGCCGCCCAGGTAAAGGGAATGTTTGATGTTCTTGAGCGAGGCCTCGATGAACGTGGCTGGCCGGTGCAACCGTGGATATACCTTGACCCCTTCCTTCTCGAACATGGGCTTCAACTCTTCCAAGGCCGCCTCCACGGCCAGCGTGACTTCCATGGTGTTGGCTCCGAACTGGCTGGCAGTTGCCATCAACACGCCAGGCTGGCCCTGGATGAGGGCATCACCAAATTTGGGTTCTGCCCCCTCCTGCACGCGGGCCACGTCCTTGAGCCGCACACTCTGGCCCTCGCGATAGGACACCACTACCTCACCCAGAACTGAAGGTGTGAGCAACTCTCCCTCGGTTTGGATTATAATCCGCTGGTTGGCGTTTTCTATGAAACCAGCTCCCATGATCCCGGTGGAGACCTTCGCGGCCGTCAGAACATCTGAAATCGAAAGGCCATAAGCCATCAAGCGATCCGGGTTCACTTGGATTTGAAGCTGGCGCACCTCGCCGCCAAAAACCATGCACCGGGCCACTCCGGGAACCGACAGTAGCCTGGGTTTGATCGTCCAATCAGCCAAAGTTCGCAACTCCATAGGAGAGAGTTTTTCGGACGTCAGGCCAATCTTCAGCAAATCCATCGTAGCGGAAGTCAGCGGTGACATCATGGGCGCTTTGACTCCGGCTGGCAGTTCTCCGGCGGTCTCACTGAGCTTTTCAGCGAGCATCTGACGGGCGATAAAGATGTCTGTTCCTTCTTTAAAGACGGCTGTGATAACCGAGAGCCCTGGGATAGACTCCGAACGCAAGGAGGCCATGTGACCCAATCCGTTGATGGTATTCTCGATGGGGCGAGTGACCAACACTTCGACTTGTTCGGGGGAAAGGCCGGGCGACTCGGTTTGCACCACGACCTGAGGTGGCACAAAATTGGGAAAGACATCCAATTTCGCATGGCTGGCCACATAAAGCCCGTAACCAACCACCACGCACGCCAGCGCGACCACCACGCCCCGAAACCGTAGTGAAAAGTGGACGATGCGGTTAAGCATGCGCGCGCTGAGTGTTCATGACCACTTAGTCGGACTTGAGCGAGGACTTCAATTCTTCGGAGAGGAGGGTTTGCGCGCCGGTGACCACGATGTACTCATTAGTCGTCACACCTTTGGTCACAAACCACCCGGCCTCCAGGGGACGATCCAATGCAACTCCGACTCGCGTGAAAGTGTCACCGCCACTGTCAAGAGTATAGACCCACCCGGCCCCCTCAGTCCGAACAACGGCGTTGCTCGGGATCAACACGCCCAAAAGAGGATCGCCCGGAACCTTGAGATAGCCGGTGACAGCCTCACCCGGCAGAAGCCGCAACGTATTAGGCTTGATGAGGAAGATGGAACCACGCCCCAAGGTTTGCGGATCCATATTCGAGGCGGTTCCCAGAAACTCTGCTTCGGCGGAGTTTCCCGACAACGCCACAATGCGCGCGCCACTCGGGGGTGACTTTAAAATCTCACCGGCAGGCAAATCGATGCGGACCAGGACACCGTTTTGGGAACTCAGTGATTGGACAAAAGCAATCAGATCGCCTTGGTCTGCCACGCCCTTGCCCCAGGAGAGGGCCAGCCGCTCTCGTGCTGAATGGACCGCGAGTTGATCGTGCATGGCGGCGGCTTCGGCGGTTTGCAACGCGCGCTGCGAGGCGTTGCCGTCGCCAGACAATAATTTAAGACGCGCATACTCGTTGCTGGAGGCCCTTGAGGCCGCCTGGGCTGAGGCCAATTCTGTCACGAGCGCAGCCAATGGAGCCGGATCGATAACCCTTCCGTAACCCTTCAGTTCCGGACTGAGTTGGGCCGCCACAGGCTTCTCGACCAACAACCCCATATTGCCCTGAGTCTCATCATCCATCTTGATGAGGACGCGGCCATTCCCATCGTGTTTAACGCGCGATTCTTCGGCGGCGGCCTTTGTCTCGTCCGGCTTGGCAGCGCCAGCGCCTTTTCTCATCCAAAGGATGCCTCCGCCGGCCACGACGAGAGGAACAATGATGGCAATGATTATACGCTTCACACTTTTGTAGCTGCCGTGACTAAGGAGGACCCGACACGCTGTTAGCGCGCGCGATAAAGGTCGATCTGCGATTCACGGGCTCGACTCAACTTGGTCCAGCGAAATTAATCAACTTACATTCCGTAAACCAGGATTTTGAAGGTTTCGCCCGAGCCGACCGCCAGATAAATATTATGAGTCTTGGGGTCCAGAGACATCGTCCGAGCGCCACGTTGGGTCTTGAGCGTTTGCACGACGGTGAGCTTATCTGGCGAATCTTCATGGGCAATGGTGACGGTGCCTTCGCCGTTGGAACTAAAAGCCAGTTGGGTGCCGGGATCAAAGGCATTGGCATCCACTCCGTCGCCAATGGGGACAGTGGCGACAACCTTGCCGTTGGTGTTGTCCATCATGACCATCAATTTATTGTGACAACCGCTGAAGAGCCGGTGATGCTCCAGGTCAATGGCCATACCCGAGGCCTCTTCCCCTGGCTCGATCTTCCAGTTATTGACGACCTGGTGGGTCTTCGTATCAATGACGGCGATTTCACTTTTGTTCTCAATATTGCAATAAACCCGCCCGGCCTTCGGATCGGCAGTAGCGAATTCGGGCTTACCGGACAATGGAATCGTCGCGATGACCTTGCCTGTCTGTGCCCCGAAAACCGTGGCACTCTTGCCACGGCCGTTGAAAGTATAGACTTCCTGCTGTCCCGGTTCATAAAGGATGGCATCGGGGTTGGGACCCGTCTCCACCTTCGAGAGGGTCTTCAAGCTTTCTGGATCGAAAATGCTCGCCTTGGCTTCCCGGCCATTGCTGGTGAACCCGCGTTTGAGGTCCGGGGCAGTGGCGATGCCGTGGATGCCTGGAGTATCCGCAACTTCGCCGACGATCGCGCCTTTCTCAATGTCGATCACCACCACCTTCGTGCCGTGCGAGACATAGAGCCGCCGCGCGGACGGGTCAACCGTCAGGTAATCAAAGCCGCCCGCCCCTCCGACGGGGATTTCTTTAAGGGGGTGATAATCTGCGCTTCGCACGGGCAGAGTTGTAAAGTCAAGGAGGCTCACGGCCGCCAGGACGAGGAGTCGGGGAATGGTTCGCAATTTCATATATGTTAGCCGAATTGTTAGCTTGTTAAATGACGCAAGTACTGACACTTGAAAGTACCCTCTCGTTACAGGGTTTTCGCTGCGCAAGCAAGCACGGGCTTAGGATATCTTTTCACAAGATCATGAACCCGAATCACGCCGGGCTGCACGACCTTGGCGTTGATGCCGCGGAGATTGAGCCGTCGGCCTATCGGGGAATTGACAAATTTCAGCGCCTCCAGGCCGAAACGCGCCATAAACTTTTTGCAACCTGTGTGGGGTGGAGCGGTGACTTCAATAATGGCTGAACCGACCCCCAGATGCGTGCCTGCGGGCGCATTTTCACCGCTCAAATCGAAATCCATAAACAACTGATCGCCCGCCAACGGCCAACGAGTCTTCTCTTGCGCCACCAGCGAAATCACGCGGGAATTCATGAGGGTGAGCTGCATATCGCGAAAAGATGGAGAAGCGGAATTCCGAGACCTGTTGCGGGTGCTCCAACTGTCGCCCACCAGACCCTCTGCGAGGTCCAGCAAACCTTCATTCAAAACGTCCCGCTCACCGGTGCACGGTCGTCTCACGATCATCTCCAAAAGACCTTCCGTTCTGGGCGATTGACAGATCTCCTCAAGACCTGCTTCCAACTGGGCCAGCGTTAGGTGCTTCACTTCCACTATCATCGAAACGATTCGCGCTCCAACCTGTTCAAGCCCGATGCGGCGGGCTTGAATTTACTCGCAGGACCATAATGGAGGAAATGCCTCCTCACTCGGCGGCGGCAGCGGCGGCGCCTTCTTTCTCTGGGTCACCCATCTTGTCCATAAGAGTGATCAGAGGCAGGAAGAGAGCGATGACGATGCTGCCGACAATCACAGCCAGGAAAACAATCATGATAGGTTCCAGCAGAGACGTCATCGCGGCGACCGCGTTGTCCACTTCCTCATCATAGTTGTCGGCAATCTTCATCAACATTTCAGGGAGCGCTCCGGTTTGCTCGCCGACATCGACCATGCTCACCACCATGGGTGGAAAAACGTTCGAGGCTTCCAAAGGCGCGGTGATCGTTTCACCTTCTTTGACGCTCTCATGGATGGAGGCGACCGCGTTTCCTATAATGACGTTGCCGGAGGTTTCCTTTACAATGGTCAAGGCTTGCAGAATGGGCACGCCGCTGCTCACCAAAGTTCCCAGCGTGCGCGTGAAGCGAGAGATGGCCACCTTGCTAATGACGCTGCCCAGAACGGGCATGTTGAGTTTGAACTTGTCGAAAAGGCGCCGGCCCAAACGAGTGCGGATGGACCATAAAAATATACCAACGAGAACCGCCACAAAAATCAGAGAATAAAAGAAATGATTGGCAATGGCATCGCTGATGCCGAGCACGAAACGGGTGAACGACGGCAGCTTGTCTCCCGGCAACATGTCTTTGAAAATATCCTTAAATCGTGGCACCACCCAAACCATCAGCACGCCCAGGATGATGACCGCCACGCACAAAACCGACACCGGATAAAACATGGCGGCAATGACTTTGCCTTTAATTTTCTGCGCTTTTTCCATGAAGTCAGCCAGGCGGCTGAGCACAACTTCCAGCACGCCGCCCAATTCGCCCGCTTTGACCATGTTAATGTAAAGGCGATTGAAAACTTTCGGGTGCTGGGCCAGCCCTTCTGAGAAGGTGCTGCCGCCCTCGATGGACAGGGCCAGCTCCCCGACGATATTTTTCAGGGTCACATTCTTCTCCTGTTTCTGAAGCACCTTCAAACCGCGCAACAGGGGCAAGCCGGCATCCACTAGCGTGGCCAACTGGCGCGTGAAGGCGGTGAGCACCTTGCTTTTAACCCGGCCGCTTAGACCGGGAATCTGGATATTGAGATTGGTGCTGAAGCCCTTCTTGCCCGCCGCCTTGGGACCGGCTTTGCCTTTGGTTTTGGAGTCGCCTTTTTCCTTGGTCTTATCGGCTTCGATGACTTTGGTGGGGAAGAAGCCCATTTCCTTGAGCCGCCCGATGGCTTCGTTTTGGTTGGTTACCTCGAGGACGCCCTTGGTCTCTTTTCCTCGAGAATCCATGGCTACATAATTGAACTTCGGCATAGGTCACCTTTCCTAGGTATATTTGACGACTTCTTCTATAGTAGTATCACCATCAAAGATGCAGCGCAAGCCATCTTCGCGGAGCGTGACCATGCCAAGCTCGACCGCTTTTTGCCGCAAAACCACGGTAGGAGCACGCTCATTAATCAACAATCGCAACGCTTCGCTAATCTGCATCAATTCAAAAATCCCTTTTCGTCCTTTATAGCCGGTATCGTTGCAGACCGCGCAACCGCGCCCGTAATAAAAGACTTTGTCGCCCATGTCATGAGGGGAGAGGTTAAGCAGCGATAATTGGCTCTCGGTCGGCTCGAAGGGAGTCCGGCATTTTTTGCACGCGGTCCGCACCAGGCGCTGCGCCAGGACCGCCATCAAGGTCGAAGAAATCAAAAACGGCTCGACCCCCATGTCGATCATGCGCGTCACCGCTCCCGGCGCGTCATTGGTGTGGAGGGTGGTCAACACCAAATGGCCGGTCAGAGATGCCTGAATGGAAATTTGCGCCGTCTCCAGATCGCGCATCTCCCCCACCATAATAATGTCCGGGTCCTGCCGCAAAAACGAACGGAGCGCCTTGCTGAAGGTGAGACCCATCGACTCGTTGATGGCTACCTGCATGATTCCCTCGATGTCGTATTCCACGGGGTCCTCGGCGGTAAGCAATTTGGAATCAATGGTGTTGACCGAGCGCAGACAGGAATAGAGGGTGGTGGTCTTGCCGGAGCCGGTCGGGCCGGTCACGATGAAAATGCCATTGGGTTGCTGAATGGTTTCCAGCGTGTAATCAATGATGTACTTGGGCAGTCCGAGGGTCACGATATCGAGGTTCATGGCGGCGCGATCCAGCACGCGCAGCACGACCGATTCCCCGAATTGGGTGGGCAATGTGGACACACGCAGATCGATTTGGCGATTAGCCACCTGAAGACTGATGCGCCCGTCCTGCGGGATGCGCCGCTCGGAAATGTTCATGTTGGCCATGACCTTCAAGCGGGAGATGACTGGCAGGGCCAAATGTTTGGGCGGGGGGGACATCTCATAGAGAGCGCCATCGACCCGGTAGCGGATTTTGAACTCGTCCTCGAAGGGCTCAAAATGAATGTCACTGGCGCGGTCCTGCACGGCCTGGAAGATCACCAGATTCACCAAACGAATGATGGGCGTTTCATTCGCCAGGTCGGCCAATTCCCCAGCATCCTGAGTGGCAGCAGCTTCGTTGGCTTCTTTGGCCAGATCGCTGTCGGCGCCCAGTTCTTTGAGGATGTCACTAACGCTTTCACTGTCCTCCCCGTAATATCTGCCGATTATTTTTTCAATGGCGCCTGGGTCAGCGACCACGATCTGAACTTCTTTGCCAATGATATAGGATAATTCGTCGATCGTGGCGGGGTTCAGGGGATCGCCCAGGGCCACTTGGAGCAACGAACCATACATGCCTACCGGGACTGCTTGATACATGCGGGCGGTGGCGGCTGGAATGGACTTCAACAGTTCCGGAGTTAATTCCAACCCGGAAAGATTGACCACCTCGGTGCTCAGATGCTCGGCGATAACCTGGAGTTGCGTGTCGATGTCCACCAACTCGAAATCCTGCAAAATCTGGCTGATGGTTTTTCCGCTCCGCGCCTGTTCCTGGAGGATTTCCTCCAACTGCAGATCGTCGACCAAATTGCGCTCTTTGACCAGCGCCAGCAGTGGATGAGCAACGATGTCGGACATAGATTCAGCCTCGGTCTGACTCTTTGACGTTTTTCTGCCCCATCGCCTGGGCCAGCTCGTATTCCTGCAGTTTGGCCTGCACGGTGGTGGCATCCTGGGCTTTGGTGACGACTTCCTCTCGCGAGATCATTCCCTGCATATACTTTTCCATGAGGAAGCTGTCGAGCGTGACCATGCCATATTTCGCCCCAGTCTGAATGTCCGAGTTAATGCGGAAGGTTTTATTATCCCGGATGAGGGCGCCGACCGAGGGCGTGTTGATCATGATCTCAAAAATGGCGACGCGTCCCGGCTTGTCGCACCGGGGTAGAAGCAACTGGGAAATGACGGCTTGCAACACCGTGGAGAGTTGGATGCGGATTTGTTCCTGCTGGCTCGACGGAAAAGCGTTGACGATACGATCGATGGTCTTGGCCGCGCCGGTGGTGTGCAACGTGCCGAAGACCAAGTGACCCGTCTCGGCGGCGGTGATCGCGGCGTCCATCGTTTCCAAGTCGCGCAACTCGCCTACCAGGATGACGTCCGGATCCTGGCGCAATGCCCGGCGCAAGGCTTCAGCGAAGCTCGGCACATCGACATTCACCTCTCGTTGCGTCACCACCGCTTTTTTATGCTTGTGGTAATACTCGATGGGATCTTCGATGGTGATGATATGAGCGTCATCCCGCTCCTCGTTGATGATATTGATCATGGAGGCGAGGGTGGTGGTTTTGCCCGAACCGGTCGGGCCGGTCACCAGCACGAGGCCGCGCGGCTTGTAGAGCAAATCGCGCACCGACAGCGGGACGCCGATTTCCTCCAGTTTCAAAAGCTTGGTGGGAATCTGCCGCAGCACGCACCCGAAATTCCCCTTCTCCCGGAAAATGCTAACACGAAAGCGGGCCAGTTCTCCGAAGGCGAAGCCGAAATCCGCTCCTCCGCGCTCGCGCACCTGCTGGATGTGATCTTCGGAAGTGATGCTGCGCATCAGTTCCTCCGTGTCTTCCGGCCGCAGAGATGGGCCTTCCACTTTGTGCAGCACCCCGTGCAGGCGAATGACGGGTGGCACGCCGACCCTCAAGTGCAGGTCCGCTGCCCCTTCGGCGACGACTAATTGCAAAAGGTCTGACATGGAGTAGGACATAGGTGAAAATTAGCTCTGAGATTTAGACTTGAGTTGCGCTCTCATGCCGGTCACTCCGCATCGCCCACCGTAGAGCGAATCACTTCATCGGGCGTGGTCAATCCGGCCAGGACCTTGCGCGCCCCATCCTCGCGCAAGGTGCGCATGCCCATTTCGCGGGCGCGCATGCGCAGGACCGAGGAGGGCACTTTTTCGTAAATTAACTTTCGCGCTTCATCATCGATCACAAAAACTTCAAAAATACCGAAGCGGCCGCGACAGCCAGTCTTGGAACATTCCCCGCAACCTTTGCCCTTCCTGAAAGTAGCGGTGCCCACATTAGCCGGGTCAATGCTCAGGGCCCGCAACTCCGCTTCGGTGGGCATGTAGGGAGTAGTGCATTTTTTACAAACCTTGCGCACCAGCCGTTGAGCCATCAGGGCGCGGGTGGATGAGGCCACGAGGAATGGCTTGACGCCGATATCAATCAAGCGCGTCACCGCCCCCGGCGCGTCGTTGGTGTGCAGCGTCGAGAAAACCAAATGCCCGGTCAGAGAGGCGTTGATGGCGATGGTGGCAGTCTCCAAGTCGCGAATTTCCCCCAGCATGATCACGTTGGGCGCCTGACGCAACATGGAGCGCAACGCCGCAGCAAAAGTCAACCCCACGGCCTCACTCACTTGCACTTGATTGATGCCGGCCAGCAGATATTCCACGGGATCTTCGACCGTTATGATTTTTCGGTCAGGCCGGTTGATAAAGTTTAAACAGGAATAAAGCGTTGTGGTTTTTCCCGACCCGGTCGGCCCAGTCACCAGGAGAATCCCATCGGGCAGCCCGATCAGCCGCTCGAAGGTCTGCTGATCATCGGTAAAGAAGCCTAACTCCGGCAACCCCAGCTTCAAACCTTCCTTGTCCAGGATGCGCATCACGATGCTTTCCCCGTGATTGGTGGGCAGGCAGGAGACTCGCAAATCGATCATCTTTCCACCCACTGCTGTCTGAATGCGTCCGTCCTGGGGAATGCGTTTTTCCGCAATGGACATGTTGGATTGGATTTTCAGGCGGCTGACGATGGAGGCTTGCAACCGTTTAGGGGGGCTCTTCATCTCGTGCAGCATGCCATCAATGCGATAGCGGACGCGAAATGTCTTGCCAAGAGGTTCCAGATGGATGTCCGAAGCGCGGGCCCGGAAAGCCTCGACGATGATGGTGTTGACGAGCTTAATAATCGGAGCATCGGCATCCACCGTTGACCCATCGTCAACCCCTCCCCCCGCCGCCGCTCCGCCGATTTCCACTTCTCCCTCGGTGATGTCCTGGATCATCTTCCCGAGCGAATCGTCGGCGGCGCCGTAGTATTTATTCAGCGCGGCTTCAATCTCTTCCTCAGTGGCTACGTTGATGAGCACCTCCGCTTTGAGCAAATGGTGCAGACTATCGATGGTATCGAGATCGGATGGATCGCTCAGGGCGATGGTGATGCTGTTGCCATGGCGATAAACCGGCACCACCCGGTAGCGTTTGGCTATATGCCGAGGAACCGCCGAAATGACATCATCCTCCAAACGCAGTTCACTCAGCTTGACGACTTCAGCGCCAAAGTGCGCCGCTTTGGCGGTGGCCACTTCTGCCGGCCCAAGAATCTTTCGCTCCAATAACAGATCGAGGAGCCCTGCTCCGGAGGCGGCAGCTTCTGCCCGCAGCGGTTCCAACTGTTCATTGGTGACGTAACCCAGGTCAACCAACTGATCGATCAAATAGTCATCTTTGGCGGCCACATGTTTTTTCCCGGAGCGCGGATTTTCGGCAACTGGAAATCTTGTACGAATATGAGCGGGTCTAACCGCAATGTCAAAGCACAATCAGACTAATTTCGCCAAATGATTACCGGTTTGTAATGTGAAGGCCAGCCGCCCGCGGGCGTGAGGGGCCGGAAAATGAATTCTCCCATTTTTCTGCCCCTGCATTTTTCTGCCATCCTTTTCCTTAGAGCCTGTTTTAAAATTCCGTGGGGTCCTGTTTTCGCGGAAAAGGCCGGATGGCGAGGCGCGACGAGCGAGCATATCCGCCAGCGATCTGCGACGGAGGAGCAACAAAGGTAGTGGGCGTACGAAAACCCTCCGGGCGGCGGGTCTTTTGTCTGCGGCCTGCGTTGACTCGGCCGTCACAGCCCGCTGCGGGGATGTTCCGGCCTCGCCGCCTTGGCCACAGCCAAAATCACTCGCCGCAGGACCCCACGCAATTTTAAAACAGGCTCTTAACCACGATCGAGAGGCGATGTTTGGGAGGTGGAGTTGGCGCAGGTCACGGGCGAGGACTTGGCAGAAAAATGATTTCTATTTCATCTCTCTGCCTCCAGGTTTGTGCTTTAAAGAACTATGCCGATTACCAGCCCTATCTCCCTGTGCTCCATCAGTCAGAAGGAGTTTGCCGCCATCGATTATCAAGTCATGCGCTCTGTGTTCGATTGCCAAAACGAGCTGGGCCGTCTTTGCGACGAGGTCATTTATCAGAATGACCTGGCGGCCCGTCTAGAAGCCGCCGGCCTAGCCCGGTGCGGACAGAAGTTCCTCTGGTCGTGACGCACCGCGATTTCTCCAAGACCTATTCTCTGGACTTAGTCATTGGCAACAGTGCGATTTATGAATTGAAGGTGGCGGCCCAGTTGGCCTCTGAAAATGAGGCGCAGCTATTGAACTATCTTTTTCTCGAAGGAGTTGGTCACGGCAAACTCATCAACTTCCGTCCAGCGCAAGTACAGTCTCGGTTTGTGAACACAACTTTAACGCCCGCGGGGCGGCGCCAGATGTCAGTGGATACGAGCCGGTGGGAAGAAGCTGGAGAGGGAAGCGAGGGCCTGCGCCTTGCTTTGCTTGAGTTACTGGATGATTGGGGCGGTTTCCTGGAGTTGCCGCTCTACCGGGAAGCCCTGACTCACTTCCTCGGTGGGCAAGACCATGTCGTAAAGATGGTGCCGCTGAGGCGCAATGGGCTGGCGCTGGGAACACAACGCTTACATTTGCTGGCCCCTGATACCGCATTTCGCATTACGGCGTTGCCCGAAGGTGATGCTGAGGACCATGAGCATCACCTTCGGGCTTTGCTGGATCATAGCCCATTAGGCGTCATTCAATGGCTAAACATGGTCCGGCATCGCGTGCATTTGGTGACGTTGATAAAGTGAAGCAAGATGGAGGTTCTCGCCCTAACAGTGGGGGCCGGAAAATGAATTCTCCCATTTTTCTGCCCGTGCATTTTTCTGCCATCCTTTTCCTTAACCACGATCAAGGGGAGCGGGGCGCAATTCCCCACTGTTCATTCCCCGGCATCCGAGCTAGAAAGCTCGGATGAAACTCGGCATAATCAATAGCGCCTTTCAACAAGCCGGAGTCGATACCGCCGTGGGGCTCGAGCACATTTCTCGCATCGGTTTTGATACCGTGGATATTTTTACCGAAGCGGACGGCATCTCCAAACGCGAGGTCCGTTTGGTGGCGAACATGGCCGCGAAATTGGATTTGCCCATCATTTCACTGCCAGTGGTGGCCGTGGGATTGATCGATTTCAACGATCCCGTTCGCGAATTTCACCTTCAACGCTGCCAGAAGTTCATCGACTTGGCCCAAACCTGGGGGGCAAAGAATATTCTGCTGGTGCTCGGGGAATATATTTGGCAGCGGGAAGTCATCCCCGCCGATGCTCAGTGGAAATGGGGCTTGGAAACCTGCCGCCGCCTTGGTGACTACGCCGGCAAGCGGGAAATCGACATTGCCTTGGAGCTGGAACCGTTCCGCTTGAGTTTATTAAATAGTGTCGATGCCATGGTCCGGTTCGTGGAGGAATGCGCCCACCCGCGTGTCCGCGCCAACATCGATGTGAGTCACATGGTCTTGTCCGATTCAAGTCCTGCCGACGTGCAGAAATTCAAAGGCAAAGCCATCCATGTCCATTTAAGCGATTGCGATGGCAAAATGCACGGTGATTTGCCACCAGGCCGGGGCGTGGTAAAGTTTGTCCCTTATCTGCGCGCGATCAAGGAACTCAAAATTGATGGTGTCATCTCGGTGGAATTGGAATACCCTTCTCGACCCGAAATAATCGTGGAATGGGTCGAGGAAGCCTATCGCGAGACAGCAAAGCTAATGGATTTGGTGGGATTGAGAGGCTGAATGAAAGGTGAAACGACTCCAGATTTGGCCAGTGCCGGCGCGGTTTGCCCCTCACCCCTGCTTCAGGCTCCCCGCCAGCCAATCGAGGTAACGCTGGTTGCCTTTGCTGAGATAGACCACTACAAACTCCGGGGTATCGTAAGGATGTTTTGCCAAAATATAGTTTTCCAAACCCATCAGGTTAGCTTTAGAGGTTTTGAATAACAGGAGCACTTCAACTCCGCGCTCCAGTTTTCCCCGCCACCAATAATGTGATTCGACTTTTGGGATGAGATTGACACACGCAGCCAAGCGGGCCTGCAGGGCGGCTCCCGCCAGGGATCGGGCGGTTTTCAGGTCCGGCATCGTGACCAGAACCACAGCAAATTGAGCTGCCGATTTCATGGTCAACGCGCTCCGTCCACGATTTGGCACACCAAGGGTGTGGTTTTTCGTCCCGTGCGTTGTTCATATTGGCCGCCGATAGCATGGATGAAAGCCGCGGTTTGCTCCCGGCGCACCAGGTTAATGGTAGCGCCGCCGAAGCCGCCGCCGGTCAAGCGGGCGCCGAAGCAGGCGGGATGCCCGCGCGCCAACTCGACTAAAAGATCCAGCTCCGGGGTGCTGTTTTTGAAAAAATCGCGCGAGCTCTCGTGGCTTTGAAACATGTACTGCCCGAATTGCTCAAAGTCGCCGTCGCGGAGCGCGCGCGAGCCAAAGATGACCCGCTGAATTTCCCCAGCAATGTGATAGGCGCATTGGTATTGCCGCTTGCTCAACCGCGCCTTGTTCGCGGCCAGGAATTTTGGATCGACCGCGCGCAGTGATTTGACTCCAAGGGCTTCGGCCGCTGCTTCGCACTGTCGTCGGAGTTCATTATATTCTCCGGCCACCAGTTCATGTTTCACTCCGGTGTTGCACATGACGACTGCAATTTCTCCAATCATCGGGACGTATTCCACGGATAAGGACTGGCAATCCAATTCGATGGCGTGAAAGGCCTTGCCGAAGAGGGAGGAAATCTGATCCAGCAGGCCGGACTGAACCCCGACGAATTGATTTTCGGCGGCCTGGCAAAGTTTGGCGATTTCGATTTTTTCCGCGACGCCCAGGGAGGGGAGTTCGCCTTTTTTGTCGGGCTTAGGCGGGAGACGCGAACCGGCGGACGTTAGAGTGAATGGGTGCATGCGCCGCGCCGCCAGCGCAGTGGCCACCTCCATCGCCGCCGAACTGCTCAGCCCCGCTCCCATGGGGATGGTGCCATGAACGGCCGCGTTGAAGCCGCTAAAATGGACCTGGCGTTTGCGCAGTTGCTCCAGCACCCCTTTGACATAATCCGCCCACGGGGCGTCCGGATTTTTTTTAAGATCGTGGACTCGAAAAATTTCCTTTTCCGGGAACGCAGTCGAGGCCAGTTCGACTTTGCCGTCCGTGCGGGGAGAAAACGCGAAGAAAATATATTTGTCCACCGCCAGAGCCAGGACCAGCCCCTGGTTGTAATCGGTGTGGTTACCCAGCAACTCCAACCGGCCCGGAGCCTGCGCGAGATGAGTGGGCGTGTGGCCGAAATGTTTCCTGAAAAGCTTGCTCGCTTCGAGATTCAAGGGGTCCAATCCTTACCTCTTTATCTGTCGCATGATTTCGTCAAAATTGAAAGCGCTGCCAAACACGGCCTGCAGGAGGATGAGAACGATTGTTCCCGCAATGGAAAGCGCCAGGCCGGCTATCGCCATGCCTTTTCCTTTTTCCATCTCAGGTTGTTTGTTGATTTGCGACAGGGCCATGGAGGAGAAAATGATGCCGAGGAGATTAAATGGCAGACCATAACAGCAGCAGATGGTCACCGTAAGAATTCCCATGATCAAGCCGGCTATGGCCATGGGATTGGTTCTGGGGAGGGCGCTCGCGCTGGAGGCGAGCGGAGCCAGCGTGGCGGGGACTTGCGAAGAAGTGGTCAAGGATGGAGTGGCCAGCGCGGTGAAGAATTCAGGGAAGGAACCGAGTGGTTTCCACTCCGTTGTTCCTTCTGCTTGCGCCTGAGTTTGGGCATCGAGCCGCCGCTCCCCTATCCATTGCCGTATCTGATCCGCCGTGACCGGCCCATATTCCTTTTTGTCCGAGCCCAGAATTTTGTACATCCCGTTTGAATAGGGCAAAAGGGCGGGCCTTGTCGATGGTTTAAAAATTTCTGGCGATGGCAAAGACCACCACCGCGGCCAGGAAAAACCATAACCAAAATGGCCGCCGCACCGGAACCCGCCACTCCCGCCCGGTCATCCGGTGGCGGGCACAACTCACCCCCAACCCGAGAAAAATGGGAAGGCAAAGGACTAAGAAGGGATTGAAATGGAACGCCCCCGCGATGTCTCCGTGCAAAAGCCGATGCGTCGCCCGCAGTCCTCCGCAACCAGCGCATTGCAAGCCTGTCAGCGAGTGGAAGAGGCAGCGCGGATAGAATGAGTATTGGTCCGGCGCAAAGAAAAAAATCACTCCCACCACGCCCACGCAGCTCAGTAGTACCGCTCCTATTAAATATTTTGCCTCTGCCCCGTTCACAATTCAGGTTGGCCCTAATAATGACTCCGGAGCAACTCGCCAGTCAACACCGGTAATCCTTTTAGGAGTAATTTTCAGAATGCCATGTGGGTGCCCGGCTGGGTCGGAATGGCGAGTTCGACGAGTCCCCATCTGCAAGGAGGATCAAGGACAGGTAGAACTCATCCGTTCTGAGAATTCCCTCGCATGAGGGAGAATAAGGTGGCACGCCGCTTGGAGGCGGTCATTGAGAAAACCCTTTTGCCTTGAGACGTTTTCGCGGCGCTTCAGGAAGTTCGGGGGCGCGCTTGCTGCACTGCCGTTGAATTAAGGAGCGCGCCCGAAATGGCAGAAAAGCGGACTAAAGTCAGCGCTCCACTGCCATCTTCTTCCCTAATTCAACGGCAGGGGGACCTTGCTACGGCTCGATCACGACGGGCGTGCCAACCATGACCAGGCGCAAGAGATACTCGGCGTTCCAGTTGGCCAAACGGAAACAGCCGTGCGATTCAGTCCGGCCCACCTCCTCGGGGCGGGGCGTGCCGTGGATGCCGTAGCCGGTTTTGTCCAACCCAATCCAGACGGTGCCGACAGGATTGTTCGGGCCGGGAGGCAGGATCAATTTCCGGCCCAGTTCCCGCGCTTCGGCTGATTCCGGAAAAACTTCAGGATCAAATGTATAGTTCGGGTTGGGAGCGAGGACGGCGACATGCAATTCGCCCACGGGCCTTTTCTCCACCCGTTGGGCAATGCTGCAAGGGAAGTGGGCCAGCAGATTCGTGTTTTGGTCGAAGGCTTCCAAAAAGCGCGCCGCCAGAGATATTTTGAGGAACGCTGCTTTTCGGGAAACAAGTGGAAATTCACTGTTAGGAACGATGACCGTGGTTCCGATGGCCACTTTCGCCCAATCGAGACTTGGATTGAGGCGTCGAATGAGGCTGGGGTGCGACTGGCCTTTCTCCGCGAGCAGTTCCAGCGCTGTTTCGTAATCAAGCCGCTCCTGCTGCGATTTGCTCAGCCAGTTTGTGCCAATCGGCAGCAGACGCGCCAAATCGTTGCTTGTAATGGTGTAGGGGACCAAGGCTGGCTCGGTCAGGGAAAGTCGCAATTCCGCCATAACATTGGATTCACTCCCGGCGGTTCGCCCCTCTTTTCGAGAATAAGCGTCCAGCCCCGCCCGGGTTTGAGAACCCCACACTCCGTCGAGGGAACCTGGCGAAATGCCGTGTCGCACCAGCCCCAATTGAGCTTCCAGCACTCGTTGCGTGGCCGGGGGGAGGGCTGAGACGATTTTGCGCTCGGCTTCCTGCGAAACACTTTGAACCGGCGAGGAGATAGGCGCGTCAGAAACGAATGGCGCTTGAGCGGTTGACAAGCTCCCGCCCGTGCCCTCCTGCGTTTTGAGTTTGGCGGTTTGAGTTCGGAGCTCTGCTCTTTGGCCTCTCACTTCGACGCGCACTCTTCCACTCCTCCACCAAACCCATCCCAAGGCGGCCAGAACCAGAACAGCGAGGAGGAAATGGAAAGCTTCGTTCAGGTTCTTTCCTGAAGCAGCAGTTCTGGATTTTAATTCTGTCGGCACAATGAATCGCCACTCGGCCCGGTCTCGATCGTTCAAAATACTTAACCACTCAGGTCTGGCCTATAATAACCATTCTGTATCGGCACATTAAGCAATAAATGCATTTCCCCACTCTCTCTGCGTTCTTTTCGTTCTTTGCGGTTAAGTCCTTTGGGTTCAATCGGCAAAGAATCCTGTCCTGCGCCGGTCGCAAAAAGACCTTTGCTTTCCCGGTTGCGCATCCCTCCCGGATTGTCTTTGTTAAAGCGGCCATGAGCAAACCAATGCTTTTAATTGTCGATGATGAGAAGCCCACCCGCGACGGGCTGCGCGCCGCGCTGGAGGATCGCTTCGATGTCTATGTCGCCGAGGACGCCGCCAGCGCCACGGAACTCCTGGAGCGCGAACACTTTGATGTCTTGCTGACAGATTTCCGACTGCCCAATGAAGATGGGATGAAACTCGTGGCCCGCGCCAAGTCCCTCTCCAAACCGCCCGTCTGCATCCTCATGACGGCGTATGGTTCGGAGGAATTAGCGGTGCAGGCAATGAAAAGCGGGGCGGATGATTATGTGGCGAAGGGCCGGATGCAAATCGATGAACTGGAGATGCGCATTGCCCGAGTGCTGCGCCAGCGCAGCCTGGAAGCGGAAAATGTTTCGTTGCGCCAGCAGCTCCAGACCCGGTTCGGCCTCGAAAACATCATCGGTGAATCGGCGCCCATGCGGGAGATTTTCGAGCTGGTGCAGCAAGTTGCGCCCACCAAAGCCAGCGTGCTGCTGACCGGCGAGAGTGGGACGGGCAAGGAATTGATTGCCAAAGCGATTCATCATCTCAGTCCGCGCGGCAAGGCGCCAATGGTGACGGTGCATTGCGCTGGCCTGGCGCCCACGTTGTTAGAAAGCGAGTTGTTCGGACACGAGAAAGGCGCCTTCACGGGAGCGCATGAGCGGCGGGTGGGCCGTTTCGAGCAGGCGCACGGGGGAACGTTGTTCCTGGACGAAATTGGGGAGATCGATGCTACTTTGCAGGTAAAGCTGCTGCGTGTTTTAGGTGAACGAACTTTTGAGCGGGTCGGATCGAATAAAACGCTCACTGCCGACGTTCGCCTTCTAGCCGCCACCAATAAAAAGTTGGAAGAATTAGTCAAGGCCGGCGCTTTTCGCGAGGATCTATATTATCGGTTCAAGGGAGTGGAAATCGAACTGCCACCCTTGCGCGAACGGCGGGAGGACATCCCGCTCTTGGCGCAGAGCTTCATGCGCGAGTTCGCGAAAGAGAATGAGAAATCAATCAAGGAGTTTACCTCCGAGACGATGGATACCTTGATGAATTACAACTGGCCAGGCAACGTCCGCGAATTGCGCATGGCCATGGAGCATGCGGTGGTGTTCTGTCGCGGAGAGCGAATCACCCTGCGCGATTTGCCTGCCGGGGTGCGCGGGCTGGGCGGCGCCAAGGACACCGGCCTGCGGCGCCTTCTGGGCCAAGGTGAATTGACGGTCAAAGAAGCAGAAAAAGAGTTGATCTCGCGCGCGCTTAAAGAATGTGCGGGGAATCGGACCGCCGCCGCCAAAAAGCTGGGCTTGAGCAGACGAACTCTGCATCGCAAACTCCACATTTATCAATTGGAAGGCTTTTAGCCATGGCGGTGCGCATTCAGGATTTGATTCACAAATTTGAGGAAGGAGCTGGCTACCGTTATCTCAAGTTCCTTCTCGCAGTTTTCATTATGGTCGCCGCCGCAGTTGCCTACGATTTGGCCGCCTTCAGAAATCTCTCCACCCGGGAAGGCATGGATGCCGCACAACTGGCTTGGAACATCTCAGAGGGCAGAGGGTTTAGCACCTATTTCATTCGCCCTTTCAGCGTGCACCTCCTAAAGGAAAAAGAGGCCGAAGCCACGGCTAATCCTGCCGGTCTTCTTTCTACCAATACCACGGCTGGTCCCGCCTCTGCTGATCCCGGAAGATTGAACGGGCTGCACCCGGATCTCGCGAACCCCCCGGTTTATCCATTGTTGTTGGCAGGGCTTTTCAAGGTGATCCAGTTGACTCACCCGAATTTGGCTCTGCACCAGGGTTTTAAGTTTTATGCGCCGGACTTTTGGATTGGAATGTTCAATCAGGCCTTGCTCCTTTTGCTGGCTGCGCTGGTTTTTTTCCTGGGTCGTTCCCTGTTTGATGAATCGGTGGGCTGGGCTGCGGGAGTTGTGCTGCTGGGATCTGATCTGTTTTGGCGGTTCAGTCTCTCGGGACTTTCGACTCTTCTCCTCATGGTCATCTTTGTGGGGTTGGTGGCCGTGCTGGCGCGATTGGAGCCTGCCATTAGGGACGGCGCGCAGGCCTCGCGCACCCCCGTCTTGTTGGCGGTGTGCGCGGGAGTTTTGGCAGGACTGGCCGGGCTCACCCGATACTCTTTTGCCTGGCTCATTATTCCCGTGGTTCTGTGGTTGACGTGGCTGGCCGGGCCCAGGCGCGCCACGCTGGCCGTGGCATCCCTGGCGGCCTTTTTAGTAGTGATGACGCCCTGGCTCCTTAGGAACTATAGCCTCAGTGGCGCGCCCTTCGGCACGGCTGGATTTGCCGCCTTCGAAAGCACCACGCAGTTTCCGGAGGAGCAATTGGAACGAACTTTAAACCCGGACTTCAGCGGGATGAGTTCGACCGACTTCTGGGAGAAAATGGTCATAAACGGTCGCGAAATTCTCCAGGCGGATCTGCCCAAGCTCGGTGGCAGTTGGATTTCCGCCTTTTTCCTCGTCGGATTGCTGGTTCCGTTCCGGAACCCCACCCTGAACAGGTTACGCTGGTTGTTGCTGGTTTCCCTCCTGGTGATGATTCTCGTTCAGGCCCTTGGACGCACCACCTCCCCCTCCTCTGATTCCTCTCCAGTCCACTCCGAGAACCTTTTGGTGGTTTTGGCGCCTTTGATTTTTATCTATGGGGCGGCCCTCTTTTTCACTTTATTCGAGCAAGCGGTCGGGCAATTCCCGACCATTCGCTGGCTGATCCTGGGGGCTTTCTCCCTGATTGCCTGCGCCCCTCTCCTCCTCACCATGTTTCCGCCCTATCCCTCGCCTGCGGCGTATCCACCTTATTATCCACCTTGGATTCAAGAAAAAGCGTGGTTGGTCGATGAGAAGGGGTTGATTATGACAGATATGCCTTGGGCAGTTGCCTGGTATGGTCAACGACCAAGTATCCAGCTAACTTTAAAATACAAAAGCAAGCCAGACGAAAGGCTTAAGAATGACTTCTACGCAGTGGATGCGATGAAGCCAATCAGCGCCCTTTATTTGACGGCCCGGACGCTCAAAGCGCTGGAGCCAGGGTCATTATGGGATTGGATGCAGGGCGACGCCGATGCCACATTGTTGAATCGGTTGCGCCAGCGATTGGCAGAAAACGAAGGGCGGGAGGAAAAGAAAGAGGAGGATTTTCGGTTGTTTGCGGCTGTTCGAGAACGGCTGGTGGAGAATGCTCAGGCCCCTCAAAGCAAGGGTGAAAACTGGGAACATTTTGTGCTGAGGACCTTCTTGAAAAGCGAAGTCCCGACGGGGTTTCCTCTGCGCCGGGCCCCGGAAGGGCTTTACCCAGAATTATTTTTAACGGATTCTGAACGCGGAAGGCCAAAAACCATCCAATCCACCAAGTAACGTGAGACGAGATTTCTATTTGACAACCCGGAGCGATACAGTAAAACCGTGCGTGTTGTTTTTGTTAAACCCAATGAAATGTTGGAAGGAAATTGTTTGACTATGAAGAAATTGATCGCTTCTGCTGGTCTCGTCACGCTCGGCGCAGCCGGGTTGCAGGCCGCTTATGCCCCGGGCCTGAGCACCATGGAAACCTCCAAACCGTGGAGCATTTCTGCCACATTGCGCGGGTTTTATGATGATAATTATAATAATGCCCCAGCCCATCCCACCCCAGGGAGCGGTATTCCCTCCGCCCAGTCCAGCCCGGGCTTTGAAATCAGCCCCTCCTTTAAATTCAATCTGCCCATGGAGCAAACTTACCTCGGCGTAGGCGCTCTCTACTCGATGAAATATTATACCGACAGGAAATCGGGTAATATCGATCACATGGTGGAGTTGACGCTTAAAGCCGATCATCGGCTTAGCGAACGGTATAAAATTTCGTTCGACGATTCGTTTGTCTATTCCCTGGAGCCGGATGCCACTGACTCGACTGGGACCATCACCACCTTTCAGCGCCAGGAGGTGATTCGCAACCGGGGAACCCTTGCTTTCAGGGCGCAAATTACCGAAGTCCTGGGCGCCGAAGCCTCTTATCAGAATACCTGGTATAAATATCTGAACAGCGACGTTTTAGCTGCCAACCTGGATCGGGTCGAGCATTTGTTCGATGTGCACGGGACGTGGCTATTGCAGGAACACCTGACTGGGCTTTTTGGTTACCAGTACGGAATCAATGACTTCACCAGCGACCTTCCCTTAGGCGGAACGAATAGCGCGACGGGCAGCATCCGCGATAACACCTCGCACTACTTCTACATCGGGGCGGAGCACGCCTTCAGCTCTCAGTTCAACGGCACCATCCGGGTCGGAGCGGAATACACGACTTGGGATAATTTACACACGTCGGCTTGGGGTCCTTACGTGGATTTGAGAGGCACTTATACCTACCTCCCTGGCAGTTTTGTGCAGTTTGGTTTCACTCATAACCGGAACGCCACTGACGTCGTCGGCTCAGATACCACAGGTATTACGCTGGACCAGGAGTCTTCCACGCTTTTTGGATCGATACACCATCGCATCACGCCTCGATTGACCGGCAGTGTGCTGGGGCAATATCAGCATTCTGTCTTTCATGGCGGAGCCGCTAATAGCCAGGCCGATGACTTTTTTCTGGTGGGTTTGAACCTGGAATATCGGATCAACCCGCATTGGACGACGGAGATCGGATATAACTTCGATCATCTGTCATCTGATCTCGCCGATCGCAGCTTCACGCGTAATCGAGTTTACGCCGGAGTGCGGGCGAATTTTTAATTAGCTCGGCACTGGAATCAACCGGGAGGCTGGAGGAATTATCCTGGCCTCTTTTTTTTTGGATTTATGGAAGCGACATCGAAAACGAATTTTAACGCGCCGGAAATAAAGCTCCATTTTCTTGACTACTGGCGCATCATTCGCATCCGCAAGACAGTCATCCTGGCGGTCTTTCTGCTCGTGGCCATCACCACCACATTGGTGACCTTTATTTTGCCTGTTTCGTATGCCAGCACCGTGAAAATGAAGGTCGAAAAGGACTCCCCGGATGTGGGCGATATGAGCGGGGATCGCCCTTACCTGGGCTTCGACCCTTATTGGCTTCAGGATCAATTTGAGACCATCCAGTCGCCGTCCATCCTCTACCAGGTGATTAGCAACCTGCATCTGAACACGCTCTGGGGTCAAAAACTAAAGTCCGAAGGGGATCTGCGGACTGATGTCAGTTATGCCCTGCTAAAAAACAATATTGATGTCCGGCAGGTTCGAAATACCAGTTTGATCGAAATCAAAGCGTTCAGTGAGGACAAGAACGAGGCGGCTGTCATCGCTAATGAGATTGCCGACGTCTATCGCAAACATCGCTACGACCAACGCATGAAAATGTCTTCCAAAGGCATTGAAGTTTTGGAGGAAGAGCTGGCAAAACAGACCAGCAAAGTCACCAACATGCAGAGCCAGGTCGAGAAGCTGAAAACGGAGTTGAATATTTCTGATAGTGAAGCGGCAAACTCTGGCTATAGCCCCACCTTGGAGCCGGAAACTCTTCGGAAGCTCGAAGGTTTGCGGGTTGAAGCTCAAGCCGACTTCACTCAGATCGACACTGTCTTTGGCTATCTGACGAATCTCTCGCGCGCTAATTTTAAAAAGGCCATTCTGACTGTTTTTCCGGACCCCCCTCTGCTCGACTTGCTTAGAAATCAAGCCCTTACTGAGCAGGAAATGGCCAGGCTGGTCGAAACTTACGGGCCGGCTCACCCGGAAGTAAAAAGAGTCAGCGCCGTGCATCTCACCGCCGAGACACAAATCAACGATCGCCTGGAGGGAATCCTGATCGGTCTCAGAGCCAAACGAGATTCTCAAAAGGCCAGGTTCGATGATTTGCAATCGCAGGTGAATACGAACAAGACTTTCAATATCGAAAAATCCAATGAACGCCGGCCTTACTACCAAGTCAAGCGTGACTTGGAGAGTCAGCAATTTATCCGCGAAAAACTTAACATGCGCGTCGAACAGGAAAAGGTCAATGCGGCCATTCCCAAAACCGCCATCGTCGATATTCTCGCCAGTGCCGAACCTGGTTTGCAGCCGGTGAAGCCGAATAAAACAGTGAACATTGTCCTCGGGGTGATTATCGGATTGGCCATTGGCATCGGCTTGGCCTTCTTCATCGAATATCTCGACACGAGTGTTAAGACGATCGATGACGTGGAGCGGGCGCTGCAAGCGCCGGTGCTGGGAGTCATTCCACAAAATGTGGGCTCGCTGGTCGAGGAAGGGCCGGACAGCCCCCATTCCGAAGCCTACCGCGTCCTCCGAACGAATATTTTGTTCTCGCAAAAGGATCCCAAACTCAACACCGTCACCATCGTCAGCGGTGGAGCCGGGGAAGGCAAATCCACTACCATTTTCAACCTGGCGACTATTTTCGCTCAAAATGGCCAGCGCGTGCTCATCGTTGATTCCGATTTGCGCCGGCCCAGCATTCATAAATTGCTTCATGTCAGCAATGCCATTGGGTTGACCAACTTTCTCCTTAAGCAAAACACTTTGGAGGAAGTCATTCAGACCACTCCACTCTCGACCCTGGATTTCCTGCCCAGCGGCAAGCTCCCCAGCAGTTCGATGGGCGTCCTAAGTTCGGCCCAAATGAAGGAACTCATCCGCGAGTTGAAGCGGCGCTATGATTGGGTCTTCTTTGACTCTCCGCCGATTATGGGTGTGAGCGATGCGTCCATCCTGGCCAGCGAAGTCGATATGGTCCTTCAGGTCATCCAATACCGCCGCTATCCGCAACCCATGACGATTCGCGCCAAGCAGATGATTGAGAAAGTTGGCGGCAATCTCCTCGGCATCGTGCTCAACAACATCAACATGGCTTCTGACGAGAATTATTATTATTACAGCGGCTATTACTACGATTATTATTCCAAGCAGGACGATGAACCCGTCCCCAAAATCAAAGGTGATTCCAAGAAGCCGGCCCAGATCGAGGCCAAAGTCGAGATTAAACCCAAGTATTGATGGTGATTGTGTTCAAACTCCGGTTATTAGCAGTATGAAATTGTCTCGAACCCGATTCCAAAAAGGATTCCCGCCGGTTGGTTGTTTGTTTGCCGCCTGGCTGTTCGCTGGCTGCAGTCATCTCTATTACGCAGACCCTAATCCAGCCACTCCTTTTGCCTTTCCAGGCCAAAGCCCAACGACGCCCGCCGGCTCTCCTTCGGCTCCGTTTGACCCCGGCACTCTCGCTCCTGTGACAGCGCGACCCGGGACCGCTCCAACGCCGCCTGCACCCGGCCTCTCCGCCTCGGACACCCTTCGGGTCGGCGACACTATCGTTGTTGCTTTCTCGGATATCCCTCTTCCCGGCCTGCAGCCTGTCACTCAACGAATCCGCGACGATCAAAAAATAACATTGCCTTATAACGTCACACTGGTGGCTGCCGGAAAAACAGTGGGGCAATTGCAGGAAGATATTCGGAGCGCTTATGTGCCGAATATTTTTGTCCAGATGACCCCTTCGGTCAACTCACTTTCTGCGCCACTAACCAGCGAGGAGCGGGTCTTCTTCGTTGACGGCGAAGTCAAAGTGGCCGGCAGACTGCAGTATAAGGGCGAGATGACGGTGCTCCGCGCTATTACCAGCGCAGGTGGGTTCACTGATTTTGGCAAGCGAACGAAGATCGAGTTGCGCCGCGCCAATGGGCAAAAGCTTTTCGTCAATTGGTATAAAGCCATCGAAGATAGCAAGGCTGACCTGCTCGTTTATCCGAACGACCACATCATCGTGCGCAAAAAACTCTGGTAGTGCTCCAACTAAGAGTCGTTAATGGTGAAAAGGCGGGGACCCAGTGGGTGGCCCGCCGTTTCCCTGTGCGGATTGGGCGCGCGCGGGATGCTGACTTGCGTCTGGAGGAAGCTGGCATTTGGGATTGGCACCTGGAGATTAGCCTCCAGTCTGCTCAAGGATTCACGCTCGCCGTTCAAGAAGGCGCCGTGGCCTCGCTCAACCATCTGCCAGTGCGCCAGGCTTCGTTGCGTAACGGGGATCTGATCGAACTCGGCGCCGTCCAATTGCAGTTCGGACTCAGCCCGACCCGCCACCGCAGCCTCCGTTTGCGTGAAGTCCTGACTTGGATTGCCCTGGGCCTTTTATGCCTCGGACAAGTTGCTCTAATTTATTGGCTGCCAGGCTGATGCTTATCCCAATATTGGAATTACTTCTGCATCCGATGGACAAAGCGCGCGATGCGCTCAGCCGCTTCTTCAATTCGGTCCAGCGCCGTGGCAAAGCAACACCGCAGATAGCCTTCGCCACCGGGGCCGAACGCGCTGCCAGGCACACAGGCGACTTTTTCCTGTTCGAGCAACTTGAACGCGAATTCTTTAGAAGTCAGCCCGCTGGTTTGAATGCAGGGAAATGCGTAGAAGGAGCCGCGCGGCAGGTGGCATTTTAACCCCATCTCGTTGAAAGCATGCACGATGAAATTGCGACGCAGCCGGTACTGCTCGCGCATCTCGGCCATATCAGGCTCCCCATGCTCGATGGCTTCAATCGCCGCTTCCTGGCTGATGATGCTGGCGCAGAGCATCGAGTACTGATGAATGCGCATCATCGCTTCTATGATTTCCACAGGCCCGCAGGCATAACCAATGCGAAAACCGGTCATCGCATACGCCTTGGAAAAACCGTGTAGAAAAATAGTCCGCTCCTTCATGCCTGGCAACGAGGCGATGCTGACGTGCTCGCCCTCAAAGGTCAATTCGGCGTAAATCTCATCCGTCATCACCAGCAAATTGTGGCGGATGACCACTTCGGCAATCTGTTGCAGTTCCACGCGAGTCATTGTGCCGCCCGTTGGGTTGGTGGGGAAATTCAACACCAGAATTTTGCTGCGTGACGTAATGGCTTTTTGAATGGCCTCGGCGGTGACCGCAAACCCGTTTTCAGCCCGGCACGGCACGGGCACTGGCACACCGTGGGTCATCGCGATGCTGGGGGAATAGCTCACGTAGCAAGGCTCATGGTAAAGCACTTCATCCCCTGGATTGATCACCGCCCGAAAGGCGATGTCCATCGCCTCGCTGACACCCACCGCGATCAGGATTTCCTTCTTCGGATCGTAACTGATTCCAAAATTCTTTTGCAGGCTGAGGGCGATGCCTTCACGAAGTTTGAGCAAACCCAGGTTGGAAGTGTAGCTGGTCTTGCCCTGTTCCAGCGCGTAAATGGCCGCTTCCCGAATGTGCCACGGAGTGACAAAGTCCGGCTCGCCCACTCCGAGAGAGATGACATCCTTCATTCCCTGGACGAGCTCGAAAAAGTCGCGAATGCCTGAGCGCGGAATCCCTCGGACATTGGCGGCGATGAACTTTTCCGGTTGAAAGGAGGCGGACATGTGGCCGAAGCGTAATGAAAACCAGCTAGTGATGACAAGGGAGCATTGGTTGGTGGATCCCAACGCTGAAGCCGCCGAACAATACGAGAGCCTCAACAACCAATATCACCTTTTGCTGCAGGTCAACGCAGGCGCCATTGGAAGCCGCGTGGTATCGGGCTTTGAAATCCCCGTTCGCGCAATTTTTGATTCGAAGGAGAATTTGGCTGCTTTGCGGCGCTTGATGTCGGTCGATGCCTAAATGAGGCTCATCCTGAACGCGAATTGGAATTAGGCGGCTGCCTTATCGCTTTTGCGGCGGAGGAGCGGCTTGCTCTCCCCACTCACGACAGGGCGCGTGATCTTGATGCTCAGGATATCTCCGTTGCTTGGCACCTCGAACATCACGTCTAACATTAATTTTTCGAGCAAGCTCCGCAGAGCGCGCGCTCCGGTCCCTTTCTTGTGGGCTTGGGCGGCGAGTTCTTTCAAAGCATCGGGCGTAAACTCCAGGTCCACTCCCTCGATGGACATCAATTTCGTGTACTGCTTGGTGAGCGCGTTTTTCGGCTCTGTCAGGATGGAAACCAACTGTTCTTCGGTCAACTGCTGAAGCACCGTCACCACCGGCAGACGGCCCACGAATTCGGGAATGAAACCGAACGAAATTAAATCCTCCGGCTCGACATATTGCAGGATCTCATGACGATTGACATCCGCTATCTTGTGGTTCTGTTCCGCCGCGCCAAAGCCCATGACCCGGTTGCCGAGCCGCCTTTGCACCATTTTTTCCAATCCAACAAAAGCCCCGCCGCAGATGAAGAGTATCCCGCTGGTATTAACGCGGATATATTCTTGCTGGGGGTGTTTGCGGCCGCCTTGCGGTGGCACGTTGCAAACCGTGCCTTCCAGGATTTTAAGCAGCGCCTGTTGCACGCCTTCGCCTGAAACATCGCGGGTCAGCGAGACGTTTTCTGTCTTCCGAGCAATTTTATCGATTTCATCGATATACACAATACCCCGTTGGGCGCGCTTTACGTCGTAATCAGCGTTTTGGAGCAGGCGTAATACGATGTTTTCCACATCCTCTCCCACGTAACCTGCTTCGGTAAGGGTAGTGGCGTCGGCGATGGCAAAGGGGACATCCAGGGTGCGCGCCAGCGTGCGGGCCAGCAGGGTCTTCCCGGAGCCAGTGTTGCCGATGAGCAAAAGATTACTCTTTTCAATTTCGACCTCCCCCTGCTTCGGAGCAGCCCATTCTTCCTGAGGACGGCTGGGGTTTTCATGGAGAATGCGCTTGTAATGATTGTGAACAGCGACCGCCAGCGATCGCTTCGCTTGGTCTTGGCCCACACAGTGCAAATCTAGGTGCCGTTTGATTTCGGCGGGCTTTGGCACGTGTTGCACAGGGGCGGCCTTCTTCGCCTCCGGAGCCAGTTCTTTGTCCAGCACGTTCTTGCAAAGGACAATACAGTTGTCGCAAATGTAAACGCCGGGACCGGCAATGAGTTTTTTGACTTCAGCGTGAGATTTGCCGCAGAAGCTGCAAAGGGTAAGGTTGGTGGGGCGTGCCATGGGAGTTCGGGTTCGGGTTATTCCTTTTTATCCACCGGAGCGGGGAGTTCTTTGCGAGACTGGACTACTTCATCCACCAGTCCGTAGGCCTTGGCCTCTTCGGGAGACATGAAATTGTCCCGATCTGTGTCTTTTTCAACCTGCTCGACAGACCGGCCGGTATGCTTGGAAATAATGCTGTTGATGCGGTGTTTCAGTTTGAGCATATAGCGGACGCGGATTTCCACGTCGCTGGCCGCCCCTTCCGCCCCTCCGAGTACCTGGTGGATCATCACGTTGGCATTGGGCAAGGCGTAACGCTTCCCTTTAGTGCCCGCGCACAGGAGCACCGCGCCCATGCTGGCCGCCTGGCCGATGCAATAGGTGTTCACATCACAGGTCAGGAATTGCATGGTGTCGTAAACTGCCAAACCCGCCGTGACACTCCCGCCCGGGGAATTAATATAAAGATGAATGTCCTTCTTGGGATCCGCCATCTGAAGAAAGAGCAATTGGGCGATGATGGCATTGGCCACCATGTCATTGACCTCCGTGCCCAGGAAGACAATCCGATCGACGAGCAACCGGGAATAGATGTCCCAGGAGCGTTCGCCGCGACCGGTCTGTTCCACAACCATCGGAATAAAACTTTGCATAAGCATGAGCTTCTCGAATTGCCTCGCAACCTAGTCAACGGACCATCAAGCGTCAAGCGCGGCAAGGCCCTGATGAATGGTAGGTAAAAGCCCCTACGGCGTCTTTTATGTTCCTCGTTTTTTGGTCGCGCCAACGCAGCCCTTGCCCCTTTCGGTACCAGTGCTATCTTGAATAGAAAATCGGACTGCATTATGAAATGCCAACAATTCCTCAGGGGTGGGAAAACGGTTCTTTTAGCCGGAAGCTTGGCTTCCCTGCTCGGGGCCTCCCCCCTTCTTGCCGCCACAGACAACACCCCTGTTCTCGCGTCTCCAGCCGCCGCCAAGGAGCTTGCCCCGCCACTTTCTCCCCCGGTTCGCGAGGTGGTTAAGATGGTGGATTCAGGGGTGCCTGAAACTGTGGTTCAGGCCTATATCGAAAGTTTCCCTTCCACTTATAATCTAACTCCTGAAAATATAATTCACCTCCAGGAAATAGGCATTTCGGCCACCCTGGCCACCGCTATGTTGAATCATGACAAGATGCGTCGTGATTTTGCCGCCCCGAACCAGCCGCCATCAGCTCCCTCCATTCCACCGCAAGCTCCCGCCGCTAGCGAACTGGTGAACGACTACAATGTCTATGACAACCTTGCTCCCTACGGTTATTGGAGCGAACTTCCGGACTATGGCTGGTCCTGGCAGCCCTATAGCTGGATTGGGTACAGTGCTTATCCGTGGGCATGGCTTGGCTTCGGTTACTGGTGGAGCAGCCCGGGTCGGGGTTGGTGCTGGTCTCCCCGGTCGCACTTCCGCGCCTTCAACGCTTTCGGCGGACGAGGGTTGGTTGCTCGCCACGGCTTCGCCGGCGGTCTATCGGGAACTGGACGGTTTCACTCGCAGCATTCAGGACCGTCCCTCGGTGTGCACACTGCAGGCAATCATTTCTCATCCCCAGTCCGCAGCTTCAATCCCGGGGTGCCACGGCTCGGAGGCGGCGGCTTTCATGTTGCCGCGAGCGCAGGCTCCCATGTCTCAGTAGGAGGCGGATTCCGTGGGGGTGGCAGCTTTCAGGGCGGCGGAGGATTCCACGGCGGAGGCGGCGGCAGTTTCCACGGCGGAGGCGGCGGCAGTTTCCACGGTGGGGGCGGCGGCAGTTTCCACGGTGGGGGCGGGGGCGGTTCCCATGGCGGGGGCGGGGGCGGCGGCCATCGTTAGGAACCTCTAAACTGCGCGGTAGGGTAAAACCCCATTGCCTCGCCTCAGACCATTAATACAATAGGGAAAAATTGCAGCCTTGGTTGCACAGGTTTCCCACCGCGGAAATTCTGGACAAAGTATAAAATCAGCCACCTTCAGATAGTATATGCCGGATGCCGAGCAAAACTCGAAGGACACCAACACCGGAATTAACAACGACGGCCCCGCCTCCGCCCGCGAAGTTGTTTGTCCGTGTACCGACCCCAGCCAGGGTGTCATCTTGCTGGCCGAAGATCGTGAAGATGAGGTCATGCTCCTGCGCCGCGCCTTTGCCAAAGCCAATTTCTTAAATCCCCTCCAGATTGTCTCCAACGGCGAAGAAGCCATCGCCTATCTGCAAGGCGAAGGCATCTATGCTAATCGCGATGAATACCCTCTGCCCACCTTGCTGCTCCTGGATTTGAAGATGCCTCGCAAAAATGGGTTCGAGGTCATGGAATGGATTCGCGAGCATCCCAGCCTCAGTTCCTTGCGCGTCGTGGTCCTGACCTCCTCGGATGAGATCCGCGATGTGAACCGGGCGTATCAACTCGGGGCCAATTCATTTTTAGTAAAGCCGGTGGATTTCGGCAGCTTCGTCCAGGTAACGCAGGCCCTAAAAGGCTATTGGCTTTGGATGAGCAAAGAACCTCAAATCGCTCGCACCCCGCGCGCTGGCAAAACCGCAAAATAGCTTGGCCCGAAGCGCCGGCATCCTCGCCGGCCCGGTAACTGATAACTCGTGACTGCAGGAAGGCAGCAGTTGTCATTAGAGTGGTCGGAAGGACGAGTTCTACAAGTCCCCATTTTCTTCAGAGCCTATTGAGAATTGCTCGCAAGAAGATCTTCACCTTATTGCTCCAGGCCGTTCTCCCGCTAGTCTTGCGCGCGTGAGGTATCCACACCAAACATCAAACATGGAATGGAGATCGCTATGACTGAATTACGTGAAACTTTTATTAACGAACTAAGAGACATTTACGATGCCGAGAAACAGCTCTTGAAAGCTTTGCCCAAAATGGCCAAGGCCGCCGCCGACGAGCAGCTTCAGGTCGCCTTCGAATCGCACTTGGAGGAAACCGAAGAGCACGTCCAACGCCTCGAGGAAGTTTTCAGGAGCCTGGATGAGCCCGTCAAAGCCAGGAAGTGCAAAGCCATGCAAGGCCTCCTTGCAGAGGGCGATGATCTAATCGCAGAAGAGGAGGGGGATGCGGCCCTCATCCTCGCCGCGCAAAAGGTGGAGCATTACGAAATCGCTTCCTACGGATCCCTCAAAGCCTGGGCCGCGCTGATGGGCGAAGAGGATGTGGCCAGCTTGCTGGAAGATACCTTGGAGGAGGAAAAAGCCACCGATGAGAAACTGACCGGAATCGCCGAGACCGCCGTCAACGCGGGGCATAGCGACGAGGAAGAATAAGGAGAATCCGCCGGGACAAAAGCGTTCAAGAAAACAAAGGTAAGGGCGGATTGCCGGTTTCCGACCCAGCGTGAATTGGAATTATTCCAACTCTATCCCCACCGGGCAGTGGTCCGAGCCCGCAATGTCGCACCGGATAAAAGCTCGTTTAATCCGAGGCCGCAACGCCGCCGACACGAGGAAATAATCAAGCCGCCAGCCGATGTTGCGCGCGCGCACTCCGGCCCTTTGGCTCCACCAGGTGTAATGGCCGCCGCCGGTCTCAAATTCCCGCAAGGTGTCCACAAAACCTGCCTTCACAAACGCGCTGAAACCCCGGCGTTCCTCCACTGTGAAACCGTGCTGGCCCATGTTTGCTTTGGGATTCGCCAAATCAAGCTCAGTGTGCGCGACATTGAAATCTCCGCAAAAAATCACCGGCTTTTTCTTCTCCAACTTTTTCAAGTAACGCAGGAAAACCCGATCCCACTGCTGGCGATAGTCCAGCCGGGTCAACTCACGCTTTGAGTTGGGCACATACACGTTCACCACGTAGAATTCTTGATATTCAGCAGTCAGGACGCGCCCTTCGCCATCGTGCTCCCTGCGGCCCATGCCGCACGTCATCTCCAAAGGCCGGCTCTTGGTAAAAAGGGCCGTCCCCGAATACCCCTTCTTGGTCGCGCAATTCCAATAGGTGGTATAAGCCGCAGGCCACAGCTGTTCGATATCGTTCGGTCCCGCTTTGACTTCCTGCAAGCACAAGATGTCCGGCTCCTCCTCCGCCAGGTAATCCAGAAAGTTCCGCCGCAGCACCGCCCGCAATCCATTGACGTTCCATGAGATCAATTTCACAATGAACGATACCCGGCCCCGCCAGAAAATCGATGCCGACGTCTCACATCCGCAGCCTTCCTTAGTGGTCCGAAATTCATCCGGCCAATTGTAATTGATTTGAAGCCGCAAAGGGGCAACCCAACACCAGCCCTGGGCAACGCCCTGGGGCACCTGTCCGCCAATAACAAAGTCCTGAAAGGGCGCCCCAATCGTTCTGCTTTTCCATTCGGGTGCGTATATCCTCCCCATCCGCGTTCAATCCTGAGGTTGTAGGAGCCGAAGTAAGAAGGCTTCTTTGTTGTGTTAGCATAAGCCTCCTGACGTCGGCTCCTACAAGCCCAAAATATTTTAATTCGTGTGAAGAGTTCTTTTGTTGCCAGCTCGGCCGCGTTCGTTTTTCCCCCGTTTCCCATCCGCGTTCATCGGTGTAATCCGTGGTTAAAATTCGCTTAAATTCGTCCCAATTCGTGTCGAGGTCCTTTCCTTGCCCACCGTTCGCCTCCCATCTGTGTTTATCAGTGTCCATCCGTGGTTAAAATTCGTGTCCATCCCCTTTTCCGCTCTGCGTTCTTTGCGTTCTCTGCGGTTGCCTGCCTGTGTTGACTTCGTGTGGTCCGGCAAATCCGTGTGATCGGTGTTCATCCGTGGTTAAAATCCGCTTTCTTAATTGGTGAGAATTCGTTTAAAGCCGGAAGACCGAAATCCGCCCTCAGTCCTTAGTCTTCAGTCCTCCGGTCCCTCCGTTACCTTCTGTTCAAGAATATTCTCCCCAGACAGTGGCCAGCCGAGATTCGTCTTAATTCGTGTCTCTCCCATCCGTGTTTATCAGTGTTCATCCGTGGTTGAAGATCCGCTTTCTTAATTGGTGAGAATTCGTGTCCACCCGTTTTCTGTCGTTCCATCCATGGGGTGGTTCTTTAGCCTTGTAGCCCTGCCCCCATTGTGTAATTTGGTTCCCATGAAAAATAGCATTCTGAAATGGTCCAAAACCGCCACCACTCTCGCCCTTGCCCAATTCCTCGGCGCATTCGTCGTCACTGCCGCCGACACGCCGGCCCAACCGGCCCCCCCGTCGCAACTCCGCGTTCCGGGTGACAAGCCGCCTGACCGCGGCCCAGGCCCCGGAGGCCCTGGTCTGAATGGACGCGGCCCGCGCATGGCCGGCGGCGGCATGATGGTTCTCGACGACCAACAACGAGAGACGTATCGCGAGGCCACCCAGAAAAATAGTGAAGAACTTCGCAACCTCGACCAGAAATTTCGCGCCGCCCAGAAAGAATTTGTGCATGCCGCCATGGCCGAGAAGTACGATGAAAAGGTTGTGCGCGAGAAAGCCGACGCCGTGGCCAAAATCCAAACTGACATGTCCATGGTGCGCGCCAAAGCATTTTCCACCGTCGCTCCCACCCTCAAGCCCGAGCAACGTGAGCAACTGGAAAACTCCCGCGTGGGCGCGGCCATGTTAATGAGCGGTTTCGGCGGCATGGGCGGTGGAATCGGTGGGCCGGCCGGCGGACCTGGGAATAATCCACCCACTGGACCCCACCGCCCCGCCACACCGTAACGCTCGCTCCAGAGGAGCGACATGAAACCGTGCCCAGCCCAACTATCACCGACAATGTCCATCCCCCATGCCGCCCCGCTGGGGCTTGATTCTTCGTGGGACTGGGACCGGTTTCCTGCGGAGCGCGGCTCTATGAGCCGCAGCACCCACCCACGCCATACAGGTGCCGCAGCGTTTGGTGTCCACCCTTTAGGGTGTCCGCTAATTCAACCGGCGCAGGACAGGATTCTTCGCCGATTGAACCCAAAGGACTTAAACCGCACAGAAGGGACGGTCAAGTCCGTCATCCGTCTTCGGCCTTCGGTCTTCGTTTCTCTGCGTTCTCTGCGTTCTTTGCGGTTCATTTTCCTGGCCGCTTGACATGTTCGACAATCTCCTTCGCGCCGTTCGTTTCCTCTGCCAGGGCCAATTCCGGCGCGTCTGGAACGAGGTCCATGTGCGGATTTACCGCTTCGTGTACGAAATCCTCTGGGTTGTTATGCTGCCCCTCCGCCGCGCTGGCCGCCCCGCTCCGGCGGGCGCGCTCCGGTTAGAAACCAAGTATCCCGTGGCCTTTGAATCGCCCGACCACATCGCTCCCAAAGGCACAGCCGCTAACAATAGCACAAACAAAAAATTCATCCTGCACATAGACCGGAAACTCCACCGGGAATTCGGAGACACCACCCTGCGCTGCCTCGACCTCGGCTGCTCTGGCGGACAGATGGTCAAGGACTTCCTCGACCTGCGCTGGCTGGGTGCCGGATTGGAAGGGTCGGATTACTCCCTCAAACGACGCCGCGCCAACTGGGCCACCCTGGCCAATATAAATCTATTCACCTGCGACATCACCAAACCGTTCCAGATGACCCTGGATGGAACGCCGGCCCGGTTTCATCTCATTACCTCATGGGAAGTGATGGAGCACATCGCCACGCCCGATCTCTTGCCCCTCTTCACGAACATCTGCAACCATCTCGAAGTGGGCGGCTATTTCATCGCCTCGACCACCTGCACCCCGGACATCCACGAGGGGATAGAACTGCACCAGACCAAATGGGAAAACTCCGAATGGCGCGCCTTCGTGCAGAAAAATTTCCCTGACCTCGAATACGTCGATGTCGGACTGAAGATTTATCAATTCGTGCGCTACAACTTCCTCCACCCATCCTTCCTCCTCTACCGCAAGAAGCCATGAGGACTGAGGACCGAGGACGGAGGACTGGGTGAACTACAAACAGGATACAACCTGTTCCTTTCCAAGAACATCGTAGCACCTCGTAGCAGCCGACGTGAGTCGGCTCACTATTTTCCCCGGAAAGGTCAGAGCCGACTCACCTAGGCTACTACGGTTCAGACGTAGCGCAAACTTTCCAGTCAGTGAATCTTGCCCCTCTGCCGACTAAGGAGTCGGCGGTACAGCAGGTTGGAGGTAAAGGCTTTCCATGAACATCGTAGCAGCCGACGTGAGTCGGCTCACTCGTTTCCCCGGAAAGGTCAGAGCCGACTCACCTTGGCTGCTACGGTTCAGTCGGAGCGCAGACTTTCCAGTCATTGAATCTTGCGCCTCTGCCGACCAGGAAGTCGGCGATACAGCAGGTTGGAGGTCGAGGCTCTCCATGAACATCGTAGCAGCCGACGTGAGTCGGCTCACTCTTTTCCCCGGAAAGGTCAGAGCCGAATCACGACGGCTGATACGTTGCGGTCGGAGCGCAGACTTGCAAGTCATAGAATCTTTCGCCTCTGACGTCTAGGAAGGAGGCGATTGGGGTGGGAAGATGT
>JBBRPK010000021.1:0-57649 GCA_038228235.1 Verrucomicrobiota bacterium | reverse complement strand
CCAGCCGGCCTTTTCCCCGAAAACCCTCCGGGCGGCGAGGGATTTTGTCTGCGGCCTGCGTTGACTCGGCCGTCACAGCCCGCTGCGGGGATGCTCCGGCCTCGCCGCCTTGGCCACAGCCAAAATCCCTCGCCGCAGGACCCCACGCAATTTTAAAACAGGCTCTAAATGCGCTAGCCAGCGACGATGATGGCCAGGTTCGTAAGGTGGAATTCTATCTCGGCAGTCTCAAACTTGGCGAAGATACAAACAGTCCTTTTGGTTTCATCTGGACCAACGCCCCCGAAGGCAGTTACACGCTGACCGCGGTGGCGACAGACAATGCCGGAGGCAGGACCACCTCCGCTCCGGTGAACATCACGTTGTTTACCAGCCTGGTTTTCACCGGCTCCGTTTGGAAATATCTTGATACCGGGTCCAATCTATTCACGGCCTGGCGAGGCGGGACTTTCGATGACCAGGCCTGGGCTTTCGGCCCGGCCCAGCTTGGTTATGGTGATGGGGATGAAGCCACCGTTGTTAATGGTGGTCCCTCCACCAACCATTTCATCACGACCTACTTTCGTCGTCGTTTTTTCGTCAATACCCCTTCCAGCTTTACCAATTTGCTTTTGCGGGTGATGCGCGATGACGGCGCGGTGGTCTATCTGAACGGCAAAGAAGTCTTTCGGAGCAACATGCCGAACGGGCCGATTGGGTTCAATACGCTCGCGTGGACCGCCGTGGGAGGTCCTGATGAATCCACGTTGTTTCCGACCAACCTCAGCCCCAGCCTGCTTGTTAATGGGACCAACTTGCTCGCCGTTGAGATTCATCAGGCCGCCACCAACAGTTCGGACATCAGCTTTGACCTGGAATTGCTCGGTCTGCGGCCTCCTCCTCCTCCTCGGCTGTCGCTGCAACTTTCCGGGGATACGGGGTTGCTCGAATGGTCCGCGTTCGCTCAGGGTTTCGCGCTCCAATCCAGCGCGGCGTTGGACCAAACAAGTTGGGCCTGTTCAACCAATATGACTACAGTCACTAACTCCCGGAATTCCGTTTCGGTTAGCCTCACCGACCCCGGAGGTTTTTATCGGCTGAAAAAAACAGACTGAGGAGGCCGCGAGATGATAAACGGCGGAGCGGAGCTCCTCTCCGCTCCCGGACAAGAGAGGGCAGAGTGGGGTGAGGGTGAAACGATCCAAAGCATTATTGTTGCTTGGACTCCCGCTGCTCAGGCCAACTTCCGCGGACCCGTTTCCGCAAGGATAATAAAAGCCGCCAACAATCCAAGCCCGCCACAGGACAACCAAAGCAACATAGGGCTCTGTCCATACAACGCGATGCCCAGGGCCGGCCCGCACATCAGAGCCAACGCCCAGGTGAATCCAAACATCCCCATGTAGCGTCCTCTCATGTGGTCTGGGGATAGATCGGCGATGTAGGCCGAGGACACAGGCATTGCCATCATCTCGCCGAACGTAAAAATGGTCATGGCCAGAGCGAATGCCACAGGACTTCGCGCGAACGCGTTCAAAGCAAAGCCGAAGCCGATCAAAACGTAGCCGGCCGCCATAGTTCGCCGCGCTGGCATCCTTTGCGTGATTGTGGTCAACCCCAGCTCAAAACAAACCACCAGCACCCCGTTAAGGGACAGCAGCCCTCCATAAGTCGCCGAGGACAATCCCAAATTGGTCACATGTAAGCCGAAAGTGGAACTCATCTGGAAAAAGACCAGGGCTATCGCCAGAGATGAAAACAGGACTCGCTGAAATCTCTTGTTCTGGGCAAAGGATATCAGCGCTTCGCGCCAGCCGCTTTCTTTGGTGTGAAAGCGGGCGCCGTATGGCAGCGCAACTATGGCCACGATCCCGAACAGGACCGACGTGGCAGCGTCTCCGATGAAGAGCCAGAAAAAGGAACGGTCGGCCAAAAATCCGGCCGTAGCCGGGCCAAAGGCCCAACCGGCGTTGAACGCCAATCGATATGCGGCGTAAGCTGTCACACGTTGGCCGGCCGGGACCAAATCGGCAAGAAGCGCGTTGCTGGCCGGGCCATAAAACTCTCCGGCCAGTCCGGTGAGCGCTGTTAGAGAGACAATCGCGGAAATACTCGTGGCTTTGGAAAGCAGGACCATGGCGATAGCGCCTGAAAACATTGAGAGCGCAATGGTCTTTCGCCGCCCGATCCGGTCGGCAAGATAACCTCCCAAAACCGAGGCCACGATATTCCCCGCGCCATACGCCCCGATAGCGAGGGCCGCTTGGCCTGACGAATATCCCTGGCGAGTCATGTAAAGAACAAGGAACGGGATGACGAAAGCGCCAAATTTATTCAGAAAAGTGCCGAGGAAAAGAATCCAGGCCGGGCGTGGCAGCGCCCTCAAGCTGGCAAAAAGACTTGGGCCGTTAGGTTGCATGTGGAAAAATAAAAAACCCTGCTCACCTTTCGGCAAGCAGGGTTGGAAATTGTTGTTTACTCGTTAAGTGGTGTTCCCCTGATTGCCTGTGAAGCGTTGCTTCGCGCAAGAGTTCCAGACGACCCGGCGATCGGGCGCAACTCCGGCACAAACCAAACCGTGCCACGGCATCAGAGCAATAATTGCAGCGATCGTTCTCATTTCGACTCGCAGAATTCCATCAATTGTAGTCAGTGTCAAGTCCAATGAAGCTGTATGTCAGCGCGCTGTTGAGCATCGTCATAGCGAAGCGCGACATTCGCGAGAAGGGCGGAATCAAAGTCACCGAACAGGACAACGCGATGGTGCTGCTCGATCACGGCCAGGGCGTCATCTCGCGTGTGCCATGGCCGATTCTGAGCTCGGCTTAGAAATTGAATCGCAAACTAGCGGCGAAAGTTCGGGCGCGTGGAAGATCAGCGTGAAGATTCAATGGGTTGAGCCGGTAATTCGTGTTGGACAGGTTGAGTATCCCCAGACGAATCTCGGCGTAGCGACGTGGCGTGCGGCAGCCCACGAACACATTGTGCTGCCAGAAATCAGCATCTGTGAGCGCCGTTGTATAGCCGGAGTTGTGCTGCCGATACCAGGAGGATTCCCATTGCGCGAAGAGGCCGCTGGGATGATTTAAATTGGCCCCGAATGAAAGCTGATGAAGGGAGGCTTGCTGGTGCTGCTCGAGTTGGCTGAGTCCTGCGGCAGTGTCCGGGATTTGCGGGAAGCGCCCATTCAAAGTTGCATCGCTTAGGCGGTAGCGCGCGCTAATCGAGACCCAGTCACCCAGCAATTGGGCGCCATACGCAGAAAGATTCCGCTCACAAAAATCCAGCGTCTGCCGGGTGCTGGAAATGGAGTCGGGTATGGGCAGAAAAGTGGAATTCGTGAAGGCGCCGACCGTTCTGGAGCCATGCGACGTCAGCCACTCGGCCTCGAGGCCGAACCATGTGCCGTTGGCGAAAGACTGATCGAATCCGACTCCGGCCGTTTCAAATTGTGAGCCGGGGACCAATCCGGCCACGCTTTCAGGAATGAGGCTTCGGAAAGCCTGATTGAAGCCTGCGATTTGCGTGGGTTCGAGTCGAACGCTGTTATCAAAAAAGAGTCCGCCCAAAGAGCGCGCGTAAGTGGCGCGAATGAGGCCGCGATCCCAGGGCGTGAGCAAGGCGCCAAATTTTGGGGAAACCAGATCCTTAGTCGTCTCACCGGGTGAAATGGGGGCTAAATCTGTATTCTCGGGAAAACGGAGGCGGTCGTAACTTATTCCCGCGATCAATCGCAACGGCTGAAAAATGTGCCAGGAGTAATAGGCATACACATCTTCTCGTTGGAACGAAGTGTCGAAATTCTGATCGGTCGTCGTGAAGACACGGTTGAGTTGGGCGCGGGAGGTTACATCGCCGGATTGCCAGCGCCCCCCTAGCGCCAGCGATTGGCGCTCGGTTTGCCAGATCTGTTGTAATTCTGCGGAATAGAGCGTGAAGTCACTGGAAAAATTAAGTTGGTAGGCCGGACCGAAAGGTGGGGATTGGACGTTTGTAATTTGCCCGCCGGATCGATAGAGGAACAAAACGTTTGGCGCCGGATCGAAGAGGGAGAGGCTATCAGTCAGGCGCCCGGCCAAAAACAAGGTATGACTGCCCGGTGACCAGGCATGATGCCAGCCAGCATAAAGGGCCGGTTCCTGCAGTTCATGAACTCGGAAACCGAGTTTGGCCTGCCTCGGATCGAAATAGGACGCAACGTCGCCTGCGTCGGACCTCAGATAACCAGCCTGGAAGTAGAGATCGTCCTCGGGCGTGAGGCGTTGTTTCAGGGTGAGAACGAATTGTTGGCGCTCGAGGTTGTTGTTCGGGCGCTGGCCGTTGAAACTCTCGTAGCGCGCATCCAGCGCGTAGCTGAAACCACGCAGTGAACCAAAGAAAGTAGAGGCTTGCAGCCAATCCCCGCGGCTGGAGTAGTCTGTCTCCGAACTGGCCCCGACAGGCCGTGGATCGAAAAAGCGCAGATGTTCCCGTTCTGTAAGTTGTTGCGAAAGATTACCGGCACCGGGCGGAGCGAGCAAATTGGCGAGGAGCAACTCGCTTTGACGCGCTGTTTCCAGCCGCAAATTAAATTGGTTCACATCTTCCTGCGCCCGGTAGCTATCTGCCAGAAAGAGGTGCCCCGAGAAATTGGCGTAATCCTCCGTCGCTGAACGGGCTGCGGTGTGCCGGCTCACCTCGGCGAAGCCGGCTTCATTGTACATGGCTGCGAGATCAGCGCTGCGCACCGAACGATCGGACTCCAGAAGCAGGCGGGAGCGGAAAGGCGCGAGTTGATCGTTGAGGTCAATCGATTTTTCCAGATCGCGAATTGCTTCATTGAGGCGGTTCTGCTGCCAAAGCTCCAAAGCGGAATAAAGCCAGCCCGTGGGGTCTCTTGGGTTCAAATTTTTAGCCAGGCGGAATTCTTTTTCGGCGGCTTTCGAATCGCCTACTTCGCTGGCTGCTTTGCCGAGATACGCGCGGAACAATCCGCGCTGTGGCTCAAGGGCGGATGCGGCCTGGAAGGCCGCCCGTGCTTCGGCAAATCTTCGCTCACGCATCAGGCAGAGCCCATCCCCGAGCCAGGCGGGACCATAAGCGGCGTCGATCTCGCGAGCCTGGCCAAACGCCTGCTGCGCGTCCTCAGTCTGCCCTTGTTCGAGGTAAATAAAACCGCGTAATCCATACGCGGGAGCCAACCGGGGCGAAAGATCGAGCGCCTGTTCTAACTCGATGAGGGCAGCGCGGTAATGGCCAGAGGCGAATTCGAGTTCAGCCAATCGCGCCCGCGCAAAGCCAAAATCCGGGGTTTTTGCGACCGCAGCCTTGGCCGCCGCCAGCGCGGCGCGCAAATCGGCTGTTGCCTGCAATGTGTAGGTGTGGGCAAGCCATTCGCTGCTAGTGTTTGGAGGAGTCGCGGGAGCGAAAGCTTCGCCCTTAATCGCCGCCATGAGTTCACGGAGCGCCCGGCTGGCGGGGGCGTTCGCGGGCAAACGGTTCAACAACGCTTCCGCTTCCGGGACGCGGCCCACGGCCAATTCAAGCGCAGCGCGCAAGCCCGCCGTTTCCGGGGTCGCGGGGCGTGTTTGAGCCGGCCACGCGCCCAAAGCTCCAAGCAAATCGCCGGTCGTGTACAACCGCAGCGCTTGCCTGAGTTCGTTTTGCTCCCCCGCGCTAAGACCAAGCTCCGCGGGGTTGAGCACAGCGGGATAATAAAGCGCCCACTGAATCGCGCCTGGCACATTGACAAGCGCCGTTCTTTGGACGGCCTGGCCTTTCACAAGACGCAAATCCTCGCCCCGTTCGAGCGTGATCTCGCCCTGGCCAGTCTGTAGTGCAACCCGGCCATCAATCAGCCCGAGCCGAAGCGCCGATTCATCTTCGGCGACCTCCAGCACAAACTCCGTGCCGCGAATAGCACCCGCCGCGAGGGGGGTGTCAAATTCCACATCGGCAGGTTTCTCACGGTTGAAGAAATAGAGCGAACCTCGCGGCAGGCTGAAGCGTTTTTTTTCGGCGCCGCGCGGCGGCAGGATTTCCAACGTCGTCCGTTCGTTCAACCGGATCACGCTGCGGTCTGAAAGTTGCACCGCGGCCCGGCTCTCGGCCAGCGTGCGCACGCGCGAGCCTGGCTGGAGAGCTAATCCGACGCCTGCGGCCTGCCAGTTGGCATTACCGGGCGTGGTGTACTCGACTCTCCCGGCGACTTCGATCAGGTAGCTCTGAAGGGTGGGTGGATGGGATCTCGAAGCAGGGGTTTGCGCGAGGGCGGACGCCTCCAAAACGATCAAGAAGCTCAGCAGCAAGAGGCAACGCATGGGCCCATGATGCCGGTTGCTACACCCGGGGGAAACATTCGAATGGAGCAAATCCAAGACGCAGCGAGGACAGGGCACTACGCGAAGGTTGACGGGAAAACTGAAAGGCAACCCGAACTCTATCCGTAAAGCCTGACGGGGCCGGACGCTCCTACGAGCGTCCAGCGTGGCATTGAAGCGATTGGTCCGGATCTGTTTCATCATCTAGGCGAATTTACGAGGAGGCTGAACGCCAGGCGCGGCGGAAAATCTCCAATGTTCAATCATGTCATTCAGTTTGGTTTCCGCCGCGTCGTTGTGTGTGAACGGCTGACCACACATCCTTTAGCAGCCACTTTGCCAACCCGTTTTTCCTCAATAAAGTCAAGGCAAGTGAGATGCGAGGATGGCTCGTGTTCCGCCAGCGGAACAGCCGTTCCGCGATAGGATCGATTGGAACTGCCAGCACGGTGAATCTGTGCCGTGCCGCCGGCCCCGAACGACTGGCACACATGCTGCGGAGCTAAAACTAGCGCTGGCGAAGCATCCAAAGGAATGAGATTTTTCGTCTGATGTGGACGAAGCACGGGCGTTGGCTGGTTAATCGTGTGTGTGTGCCGACGCCCGTGTTCATTGACGCCAGCGACTGTAAAACAGGTGAGATTCCCGAAGAAGGCTTTGGGTGACCCGGGGCGTGCTAACAGACCTGCCGGTCGAGGAGAAGCCAACGAACCACCAGGACACACCCCGACTTGCTACTCAACCCAAATACGATAAAACGCTGTGGCGGAGGTGCCCAGGTCGATGACCAGAGTTGTGCCGTCTCCCGCGAAAGAATTAGTCCTTGGGAGCCATGGGCCTGAAACGCTGTTCGCCTCCTGGAGAGTGTAGCGTTGACCTGGAATTGTCGCACAACTCATCTGCAGCCCATTCGCTGTGCTAATGAGGCTGCATGTGGGCGGGATCACCACCCGGAGCGGTAGCGTCGTGCTAAGAACGCCCAGGTCATTCGTGACGGTTAAGACGTAATTAGCGGAATCAGCAGGAACAACCGATGGGAAGAACAAGGCAGGGGATGTAGCGCCTGCAATGGAGATTTCGTTTTTTCGCCAAGAAAAGCGGAAAGGCGGACTGCCCATAAAATTCGCGGCCAATGTTACCTGCGCCCCCGCGGCGGCAACGGTTGGTGCCGGAGGAGAAAGGAGGGAAGGAGCGGTAGGCGGTTTGCTGGCATCCAGCCTGTAGTTCAGCCAGGCCGTACCCGACGCGCCTCCTACGCCGGCGACCACGATGAGATATTGCCGGGATTGGGCGACGGGCAGAACGATGCGGGAGGCGCTGTTGTTCGTAAAGCTGTCGTTCGCGCAATCCAGTGAAATGAGGCTTTGATAGCCGGTGAGTATACCGTTGAATGTGTAAGCTTCCATTACGGTGTCATAGCTGCTGCCCAAAGTATCCAGAGTGACCGTGCCGTTGGTGGGTGGCTGATAGATTAACCAGTAGGATTTGCTGCTGGCTACACCGCAGTGCGGCGGCTCGTTCGTATCCACCACGGCGGAGGTAGTGTTAAAAATCTGGGAACCGTTGTAGCCGCGCACGACTCCGGAGGACAGGCGGGGGCGGAAAGAAAATCTTGCGCCGCTGCCGGCGTCGCCGATCAAAGGTGTGGATGGGGCATCAAGAAGCTTGCCCTGGGCCAATGTGTTTGCCGAGCCCTCGGTGTTAATCTGGAGTTCGACTGGCACCGAGAAAAACTGCACCCCACCACCGACAGCGACGCGCAAAGTGTAACGGCCCACGTTGGAAGGGGAGAAGCTCGTTATGGTCAGGTTAGTCGAAGTGGCGCCGCCTACTTCATCGCCATTGAGAAACCACTTGTAGCTACCCGCGCCGGCGTTCGTTACCACGAACGTGAGGGAAACCAGGTCGCCGAGGTTGACTGCGTAGTCGCTCAGCGTGTTGAGAATCTGGGGTGGGGGAGTCGGCAAAGGGACAAAATCCCACTGGAATTCCAGCGTCCCCACCGCACCGAAATAACCATCCACGGCGATCTCATAGCGCTGACCCGTTCGAACGCCGAACTCGACCTCGCTGTCGTGCTCCAATCCGTCGGAGTCATCGGCCCGCGCCACCTCGCGCAAGTCGGCGAACCTAGAGCCGTTCGTGATGGTGAATTCATAGGCCGACAAGAGCGTGTCGAAAGTGCTGGCTTCGGTCTTGAACCGGATAACGCCGTTCGTCGGAGCCAACCAGGAAATCCATAGAGAATGTCCCCCAGGCTTGCCGCCATGCCGGGGCTCGTTTGGTTCGAGTGAGGCCGTGGAATTATCCTGTTCGATCTGTCCGGTAGCGCTGGTGATCGTCTGCCGGTTCGCGAACGAATCCTGGAAGACCTGGGCCGCGGCGGTGCGGCTCCATGTGAGCCACGAGCCGGCCACGAAAAGCATGAGGGCGGCAAGCAGGCTGTTGCTGTGCCAGGAAAACATTCCGGCTTGAGGATTGAATATTCGCATTTACGTCCAGGGTAATGCCCAAACAAAAGCACTTACCCGGTTATCCATTAACTAGAGCATAGAACTTGCCAACCGTCGAGGAGGCGGATTTCCCGCCTTTTGGATCGTTCTCTCTGCAATTGAGAGAATTTTGTGCTCCGCTGCCGGCAGAGGGTCCTAACGGGAGCGCGTCAGCCTGGCGATCTCGCCAGGCTGAAGGCGTAGCTGCGGAGGCCAAATGGATTAGGGACCTTTCAACCGGAGGAAGCCTTTGCTCGCCAGGGGCGTGATGATTACCTGATTGCTGCCGCCGAAGGTGCTGACCGGGGCCACGACATTGGACCAGTTGCCCAGGGTGAGGCCGGAACTCTGCTGCAATACGTAACCCGTCTGGTTGGTCGGCCAAGCGAGGGTCAAAGAGTTTGGTTGAACGCTCAGGGCCGAAAGCCCCGGCGGCGCCAGCACGAAGTTCGCGACGAGCGACCGGTTCAATGTCACCGCGAACTGGAATGTGGCGTTGCTGCTGACCGCCCCTCCGTTGTCTGTCCACTTCGAGAACTTGTAGCCGGGACTGGCGGTGGCAGTGACTGTGGCGTTATGACCGTTCGTGTAGAGGCCAGTCCCCGTGGTGTTACCCCAGTCGAGCGGCGCGGCAACCGTGTCCACCGTGCTGTGAGGCGGCAACACCACGTCCGCGGGGGTGATGGCTAAGGTGTAGGATTTCTCGATCGTCGGTTGGTTCGTCGCGCTCACGCGCACCTTGAGGGTGAAGATGCCGCTCGCAGTCGGCGTCCCGGAGAGTTCGCCCGCGGTGCGGTCGAAGGTCATCCCGGGCGGCAACTCCGGGGTGTTCGTCGCCGTGAAGGGGATACCCGCAACGACCATAGTGCGCGTCGGATAGACGGTGTCGATCACGCCATCGGCGACGTGGTCAATCAAACCAACGCGCAATTCTTTGTCGAAGGCTGACATTTGAGCGCCAAGATAATCCCCCACGACGACGGTGTTGGAGTATTGGTTGATGCCGTGGATGCCATCGGGCCCAACGTTGTCCGCCAGCGCCTCGCCGCTGCCCGGGTCAATCGGGCCGACATAAGCATAGAATTCGTAGCGCCGCGTGATGATTTCATCACCGTGGGAGAGATGTTCAGGCCTGCCCGAGAGTTCATTGGTTTTCCCCGACGCGTATTCCACTTGCAGGAGGTCCCATTCCGTCTCGACTTCATCCGGCTCGCCGTTGCGCCAGTCTTTCTCGCCCGGAAAATCAGGGTCGGGAGAGACGAGATCCCGGAGTTTGACCTCACGGTTTGTGTGGGACGAGGTGACGATGGCCTTGACCCACGAAGGCGTGCCGAACTCCCGCACCGGCTCTTCCGGCGCCGGTTGCACCACCGCCTGCACTTGCGCGGGGACCCCGACGCCCGGCGGGCTGTAAGTGAAGATAGGCGTGGACACGATCACGGGTGGGCCTTGCACCAGCGCGCCCGCTCCATTGTCCACCAGCCAGTTGTATTTGATGGCCGCGGGCGAGCCGTAATAGCCGATGCCGAAATGTTCTCCGCCGAAATTCAGTGACGGGTTGGTGAATTGATGGCCCTGAGTCGGCGCAATGGGACCGGACGGAACCGAGGTGTAGGCCGACCAAACTCCGTTCGTGAGGATGGCCGCATAGCGAACGAACACTTTAGGATGCAGCGGATCGGTGTCGTCTTCGGTGATCGCCGGCGTGCCGTAATGATTGTAGCTGTAGCAGTAGGTCACGTCCTTGCTGTGGATGTCATCGATTTCGATCTCGAATCCATGACACTGTTCGCCCGTGTCATTTACGGTGTCGAAGTTGTTGATGGTGCCGTAGGCGACGCTAGCGTGGGCAACGTGGCTGGTCAGGGCGAGCGCACCGAGCGCCAGCAGGCCGCAAAAAAGCTGGCTCCATGGCAATGTATTTTTCTTCAATGATGTTTTCATATCTTAACTGGGGTGTGTTTTGTTGTGTGTGTTGATTTGTTTCTTGTGAGTTGTGACATTTGTAAACCCCTTTAGCAGCCGATATGCCACGCGGGAAATGGCGTGTTTGTCGGAAAGGATCAGCCGCTTGTTCCGTTTCTGAATTCCAAAATCGGAATGGGCGTTCCGATTCCGCCGTATGTTGACGGCTCCCTACTCCCTACCGACGCGCAACTCCGGCCACTTCTCCAAACGCCGCAACAACGCCTGGGGCGACAAGCCGAGTTTGTTGGCCGCCCGGCGGATGCCGCCGTTGTTCTCGCGCAAGGTGACGCGGATAAGTCGGTATTCTTGCGCTTCAAGCGGCGACAAGTCCCGGTCAAGTGGACCCGCTTCGTTGGAATCCATCCCAATCGCGGCCGCTGAAGCCGTCGGGGTTGCCCCCGAGCTTCGATTCAGCCAGTTCGCATCCAGCGCAAGCCACTTTCCATCGTCGGCTGTTTTGAGCAACGAACGTTCGAGCACGTTGCGGAGTTCGCGGACGTTGCCGGGAAAATCGTGAGCGGAAAGTTTCGCCAGATCTTCCGGCGTCACCAGCGGTTTGGCGCGGCCGTATTTTTTGGTGAGCTGCGCGAGCAGGAGTTCCGCGAGCCCTGGAATATCTGCCCGACGCCGGCGCAACGGCGGCAACTCCACACTGAACACTTCGAGGCGATAGAGCAAATCTTCGCGAAAACGACCGGCTTTTACTTCGTCAGCAAGATTTTTATTGGTCGCCGCCACGAAACGGCCTGAAAAACTGAGGTTTTCCACACTTCCCAGCGCACGGTATTCGCGTTCCTCCAGCAAGCGCAACAATTTAGCTTGCAGAGCCAGAGGCACTTCAGCGATTTCATCCAAAAACAACGTTCCACTCCCCGCTGCGGCAACCAAGCCCAGCCGGCGCTTGTCCGCGCCCGTATAAGCGCCGCGTTCCGCGCCGAATAGTTCGGATTCGAACATGTCCGACGGGAGGGCTGCGCAATTCACTGCAACATAAGCCCCGGGTTTGTCCGAATGGGTGCGTTGATGCAGCAATCGCGCTGCAAGGTCTTTGCCTGTGCCGGTTTGCCCCGTAAACAATACGGTGGTCGCGGGGTGGCGCGATGCCTGCCCAATTTGTTCGATCACGGCGCGCATCGCCGGGGAGTCCCCGAACCATTCAGCACCCGTTTTTGGCTCTTCCCGAGCTTGGAGACGCAATCGGGCTCGCGCGAGGCATGCCGACAGCCCGTCCACACTGAGGGGCTTGGTCAGATATTCAAATAGACCATTGCGCGTCAACGCCACTGCTTCCGTGAGGTCAGGGACGCCTGTGATCATGACAATGGGGGCATCAGGATTCCGGCGGGAGATCTGCTCGAAGAGGTCGTACCCTTTGCCATCGGGGAGGTGATTATCCAGGAGGACCAAGTCAAAAGCCTGATGGGCCAAAGCATCGCGAGCAATCAAAAGAGTGGGGGCCTGAGTCGGTTTGCCACCTTCCTCACGCACGACTTGCGCAGCCATGGCGGCGAAACTGGCATCATCCTCAACAATCAAACACGAGAATAGACCCCTCGACGGTTTTAGCTTTTCGACGACTTCTGACACGCTACCACCCAATATAATTGGTTATTCCCATCTTCCAAGCTTGATTCCAGGCTTTCTCCTGCTAATCAGCAGTTTTGGACCTCGTCGGCGCCAACATCTGGTGAGTGGAAGCCAAAACATCCTCCAGCGAAAACGGCTTGCTTAGTATCCTAAAGTCATCCTTCCGGAGCGCATCCTCGGACGGGGCTTCTCCGCTGGCTAATATCACAGGCAGTCCGGCTTTCAGCTTCCGAATTTCGTTAATGGCCCCCATGCCATCCATCACGGGCATGGAGCTGTCGGTGAGAAAAAGCTGGATCTCATCCGCATGTTGCCGGAACAGTTTCAGGGCCTCGTCTCCATTAGCGACTGCGAGCACCCGATAACCATGGGCGATTAACCCCTCTCGGACCAGGTCACGAACGGCCTGCTCATCATCTGCCACGAGAATAAGTTCTCCGGCCCCGCGAGGGATGTCGATTCCCGTTGAAACGGCCGAAACCCCTGCCGCGTCAAGCGCGCACGGTAGAAAAATTTCGAATGTTGTTCCCAGAGCAGGCTCGCTCTCCACCTTGAGGAAGCCACCATGGCCCTTTACGATTCGCTGCACGGTTGATAGTCCGATTCCTGTCCCAACGCCCTCGCTTTTGGTCGTAAAGAAAGGCTCAAAAATCCGCGCCTGCACTTCGGGAGACATGCCTGCGCCCGTGTCCGAGACTAACAGAGAAACATACGCGCCTGCCTTGCCATCTCGAATTTTGGCCGCCTCGGATTCCTGGAGTTCTACATTATCCGCCGCAAATGAAAGCCGGCCGCCCTGGGGCATGGCATCACGGGCATTTACGCAGAGATTCAGGAGCACCTGGTGCAATTGTGTAGAATTCCCCCGCACCGGCCATAGGTCAATTGGCACGAACGATTCCACACGGACATCTTTGGGAAAAGTCTCCACGACAATCTTCACCAACTCCTTCACCAAGGGTCCCAATTCCAGCCGTTCGAATTCGCCCCCACGACCGCGCGCGAAGAGCAGAACCTGTCGCACCATGTCCGCGCTCCGGTTTGTGCTCGTCTCGATGAGTGAGAGCAGTTTTAGATCTTCCTTGTTGTCGGTCTTGCGGCGCAACAGTTGGGTGCCGAGCAGCACCGGCGCCAGCGCGTTGTTGAGATCGTGCGCCATCCCGCCCGCCAGCGTGCCGATGGTATTCATGCGCTGCGTACGCAGAAACTGCTGCTCCAGGGATTTTTTCTCCGTGATGTCGCTGTTGATGAGCAACAACGCGCCAGGCTGGCCGGACTCATCGCGGATGAGCGTCCAGCGGCTGGCCACGATCACAGCGTGGCCGGATTTTGTCTGCTGGCGCAACTCGCCGTTCCACTCGCCGTCCTTGAGCGTAGTCGCGCGGGCCTCCTCGATGGCCGCCACATCGGGCGAAAGCACTTCCGCAGCGGCCTCCGGATTGAGCTCGGAGAGTTGCCAGCCATAAAGTTTTTCCGCACTCGGATTCGCATAGACAATTGTCCCGTGCAAATCCTGCACGAGGATCGCGTCGTGGGCCTTGTCAATCAGCGCGGCCTGCTGCTGGATTTTGGCGTCCGCGATTCGCTTTGCAGCTTCGAGTTTGCGACGCGTTAGGAACCATTCCTGAAATTGCGAGAGCCAGGAGCCAAACAGCGCGCCAGGAATCTGCGCTGCGCTGGCCACGAGCCAGGGAAACCACAGGCCCCTGGAAAATCCATAGAGCGAAATCGCCAATACCAACCCTGCTCCCGCCCCAGCACCGATGGTTGCCGCGATGGGCCGCAGCCAAAGCAATCCGCCGCCAAACAACAGCGCGACCGCGAATAAGCAAATATTTTCGCCCGATGGCGAAAGGCGTTGCAACGCGTCGCCACGGAGGAGGTTGAGCAGTTGCGTGGCATGGACTTCGACACCGGGCATAAAGTATTCCTTGTTGCTCCAGGCATGGAAAGGGCTGCGCAACTCGTCGCGGCGCGCATCCATAAAACCCTCGATGGGCCGCGCGCCGACCAGAACGATTTTGTTAAGAAAAAAATTCGACGGCAGCGCGGCGAGGTCGAGCGCCTCGCTGTAACTGACGTGAGGAATTGCGAGCGCGGGGCCGTAGTAGCGCACCCAAAGTTCGCGGCTAGACAAATCGTTGTCCGTCCCAATAAATTTCGCGGCTGCCAGGCTCAAGCTCGGAACGCGGTCGGCGCCAAATGCAGGCAAGTGGCGGCGAACGACAAAATCATCGTCCACCCAAAGGGACGCGACGCCCCAGCCGGCGGCAGATTCGGCGAATGGTTTGTCTGGCAAGCGCAACATCGTGGAGCGCGTCCAGGGCTGATTAGCAGAAGTTTCGTGTGAAACCTTGTTGTTGTGCTCGGCGGCGAGGATGGCGCGGGAATTTTGCTTCAGTGCTGCAACGAAGGCCAGATCAGCAGAGTGATCGTCACTGGGCATGTCGAACAACATGTCAAACACGACGGCACGCGCTCCCTGAGCGGTGAGGCGCTGGAGCAAGCGCGCATGAAGGTTGCGAGGCCAGCGCTCGGCGGGATTTTGATGCTCGTGCAGATAAGAGGCGAGGTCGAGGTAAACAATAACGACGCGGCTATCCTCGATAACTTCTTGCTTCAATGCGGCCAGTGAATGCAGCGAGTCGTAGCTGGCGGCCAGGAGCTTTTTTTTGAGCGCGCAGCCGAGGAGCGCAATTCCCCCTGCCAACAGCAGCGAGGCAAGCAGGCGAGGCCGAGCGGTCTGCGAGAAATCCATGTGGAGACGAGCCTATTGGCAAAGACGTTATATGGCCAGCGCTGAAAAGAAAATGGGGGCGTCAACATGTTTCCCATCCGCGAGTTCGCCTAAATGACCTGCCGGCAAATATCTTGCTGCGGGTGTTGAGAGTCCTGCTCTCCCAATGGAAACGCTGCCTTCCGTATACGGAACAGCTGTCGCCGCAATACTGGAGAAACCGGAACGCCAATTGATTTGGATTTCTGGCTTGATGAAAAAATATCGTGATTGAGGCCCTGATTGACGGGTTTCGGGAGGTCGAAATCGATTGGCATCGTGATCGGTAAAGGCCAAAGGTCACTGTGAAACGCGCTCGTGGAAGACACGAGATGCTCGCTCTAATGGGGACAAAAAAATATCAACAATATTAAAACAAATATCACAATCACGACCAAACTACCTCACTTCGTCTGCGCTTCGATCGCAGCGACACTCCTCTGCGGCAGCGCCCTCAACATCCAGGCGTCTGGTAAAACCAGTGATCCAGCCGGCGCCCCTTCAACAGGTGGAACCGGCGTCAGTGGTGGCACCGCCAAAAGCGGGTCTCCTGTTTCGCCCGCTCCCAGACCTGATCCGGCCCCCATCCTCGCCGACCCTGCTGCCTTCATCTGCCCGCCGGATGCCAGCGGCAATGTGCCCGTCTGCACCGGTGCTTACCAGATCGACCCTTATTATCCCGCGCTATCGCTGCTCAACCTGAATGTGCACACCAGCTCGGTGAACGTGCCGGACGGAACTCATCTGTATGTGACGATCAATTTGCTTGGCTATGGCTATGCCGCCACGTCCAACGCCATTCTCGTAATGAGCCAGGCGGGCTCTTTGACGATGAGCGGATACGTTTCCCCAGGAACGACCATCCAAAGCGTTGTGATAATCGACGCCTTCGGCACGGTAATCGCGGTCGGGAACTAATCGCACCTGTCGGAACGTTAGACTAAACCCGCGGGGCGCCGAAAGGTTCCCGCGAGGCTTTGCTTGGTCGAATCGGATGGGGGATCAGAATCGCTGGCCGGCTCCCTCTCCTGGACCCTAATTCAACAGCAGTGGGGCCGGGGGTCCCCTCTTCCGTCCGGCCGCGCCTAGGCCTTCCCCGGCAGCACGCGAATCTTGATGTTTCTGAATTCGAGGCGGTCTGTGTGATCTTGCAGCGCGATGGGCCCTTTTTTGAAGGTGCCAAATTTCGGATGCGCTTTGTGTTTGCTTTTTGCGACGCGCTCTTTCCAATCGTCGCTCCACAATTCATATTCCACGACCTTCTCGCCATTCAGCCAATGCTCGACATGGGCGCCATCCACAAGGATGCGCATTTGGTTCCATTGCCCCAGCGGCTTCGTCATGTCCTTGGAGGGCGCATAAAGATCGTAACAGGCGGCCGCGAGTTGCCGCTTGTCCCGCGTCAGATGCGCGGTATTGTCGAGTATTTGCACCTCTGGCGCGTAATGCCAGGCCGTGATGGTTTCCTCGGACACGTGATAGAGAACCCCGCTGTTGCCATTGGGGACCGTTTTCCATTCGAGTTGCAAGTCGAAGTTCTCGAACTCCTCGGTCGTGACAATGTCATCGCCCCCGCCGGCGCCTTTGCCGCCTTCGCCGCCTTTCACGCGGACGAGCGTGCCGTCGATCACCGACCAGCCAAGCGGCATCTTGTCCATCTTATAGCCGCGCCATCCGGTTGTGGTTTTACCGTCAAAAAGGAGCTTCCAACCGGCGGACTGCTCAGCCTCGGTGAGAATGTTTAGCGGAGGAGCGGCAAAGGAATCCTCAACATGGGAAATGACAATCAGAGTCGCAAGGCAGGTGAAAAATGCTTTTGTTTTCATGAGTTGAAAGACTACTCCGATGAAAGCGCCTGGACAATGCCGGAGTTTCTAAAAACTGGAGGCTCCCCTACTTTCGCACGATCCTCAGTGAGTCCACGTCGAACCACGCTTCGCCCTCATCCGCGAGGAGTTCGCAGGAAATTTCCAAATCGGCGGCGGGCTGGCGCAGATCAAAATCATAGGTTAACTCCACCCAATCGCTGTCACCGGAAAGTCTTTTGTTGTCGGCCCTGGCCACCGCCAACTCGCCGCGTTTTTCCAAATCTTGCGACTCGCGAAAAGGAAACCAGTCCCAATTCAGTCCGGTGTTGAATTTCCGGCGGCTGAAAACATGAAAACCCGCGCCGCTGCCAACGACGCCATGAACCCGGACCATTCCCGTGACTTGATAGCGGCCTCTTTCGAGCCACACCGTTGTCCACCACGCTCCGGCGCTGGCGGGTTGAGCGGCGGCGATGTGAAGCGCCGCCGTTTTTTCTTCGGTCTTTTTGAAAGTCAAGCGGCCAGAGCTGCTTCTCGATTGCCAGCCGGTCGGTCGGGCTGCGCCCGAATCATCGAATACCATGATAGTTTTGATGCCGCGCAGTTGCTCCTCCAGACTTTTTCTCCGCTGCACCATGCGCGCTTTGAGATCGTTTACGGGGTCAGGTTGGAAGATGCTCCGCATCGCACTGCCCCACCCGGCAGACTCGGCCTGGACGGGACGAATTTTAGCGGCGATCTCATCAACCCGATTCGTCAGGGTTTCCAGTTTGCAAACATTGGTCATGAGTTGCGTGACCCGCTCCAGATAACGGCGGCGGCATTCAGGGATCTGCATGACCGATTTCGCCACCAGCCCTCTCATTCCCGGCATGATGGGGCCTTCCGGTTTCCAAAACATTTGATCCATGCCATGTGGGAAAAACACGAACTGGCCTGAATCGAGATCATGAAACAGCCGATAATTGTTTCGATTCAACGCGTAGCCGTCCCAATCCCAAAGCAAAACATCCAGGGCGATGAAGGTCATAAAGCGGTCCAAATCGAGGATTTTCTCCAGGCGCGAGAGGCGGTTGGTTAAATCCCGATCCCGGCAGGTGGCCATGAGGCTTTGGACATCGGATTGGTCCTCGGGATTTTCGCCAGAGTTCACGATTAACGGGCCGTTGATGTCCTTGACAAATCCGCCATCATAAAGATTCCCCTTGGTGTTCTTGAAGTAGCGTTTAAGGAATTGCTTGTTCCAGGCTTCTGTTAGGACATACAGGCCCAGAGGGCGCCCGTTCAAGTTCACGCTCGCATAGTCAGCGCGCGGGACCGGCACTCCCGCCTTGGCAAATAACTCCCGGCAAAGTTTGTCCGTGATATAAGCCGGGTCCTGCACGGAGTTGTTCAGGGAGATTTTTTTAAGCCCTTGAAAGCGCTGGTCCTTGGCAAACTTATCGAAGTTGAGAGTTAAGCCTGGCTTGTCCGAGATCGGACGGAAACTGCCGGCCTGCCCTTTGAGATGAACCGCGACATTGGTATAGACGGTTGTCCCTTCGCGCACAGTGGCGGGCACGGGGATTCTGTCTGTTGGCTGCGCCTGGGGGTTCCATTGGTACTGACGCAGAGTGGCCAGCCCTTTATTGGAGATTTCGATCTGGATTTGGAGAACCGAGTCATTGGTAAAAAAACTGTCATCTCCCTGGGGGCTTTTGACGACGTTCGCCGCATTGCTCACCCCGCGCACTGCGAGGAGGGCCACGACGATCGAAAGTGAAGCCCCGGTTTTGAATCGCGCGACCATTTTCATTCTCTGCATAACTGGCATTGAAGGCAAGCTATGGAACCATTTGATTCGACAGGGAGCAACCCCAAAGCGACGGATCACGACGGATCGACGATCCAGGCGGTTAAAATTCCTTCCGCTTCGGGTTGGGATGGGCCTCCCGTTTGAAGGTCTCACGATCTGCTCGTCAAGGTCTTTGTAAAACCTTGCGCCGACATTGGAAGGCGCTCACGGTGCGGCCTGAACTGGATTCGGGCTGGGCCTCTGCCGGCTAGAATTTGTGTCGTCGAAAGAGGCTGGCAGCGAATCCTTCGCCAAGTCGATAGCCCTCCATGCCAGCAACGCCAAGAGAGTGTGCAAGAGTCCCGCCGCCCACTGAATCGTCGAAAGATTGATGTAAACGAGATGCAACCTGCGAAACAGCGCCCGTTCCGATATCGCATGCGTTTCCACATTCAAGAGCCGATCTAACATTGGATGCAACGCGTAGAGCGCCACCTGCACCCCTGCCATCATTGCCCAAGTCAGCCAGAGCCCGCCTTGTAACCAGCGACCCCGCGCTTTCCGATTCGCCACTGCGTTCCACCACAGAATCGTTAGCGCCACCGCTCCGCTCAGATTCAACCAGCCGGTGACCTGCTGGGTCAGGAAGCCCGTGTCGCGGGCGCTGCCGAAAACGCGGTGTCCGGTGTGAATTACGACCCCGGCATAAAAAGTGAACCCACCCAGCCAGAATGCGAGCGCGATGACGAGCAGGAACCGCCGCGCCATTTCCGCGTACTGGGTGAAAGCCCAGCCGCCTCGGCGCTCATCCGTTTTGTTCATGCTGGGCGAGCCTAACAGAATTTAACAGAATTGCGCGAGCCTGAAAAGCCAGGGCGACGGAAAAATCTCGTGCCTTCCCAAGGTGCCTTCGCGCGCCCAACCGGCAGCCCTATCTAACCTCTCCTATGGAAGATGGGGAGCAAGGTCCCTCCAAATTCATTTGGCTGGGCAGGCTCCAAAAACCTCTAAAGGGCATGATCGGCGACGCTACAGGTTGGCTTTTCACTAACCGCTTTGAGGTCGTAGGCGCCTCCAGAGGGACAGGAAGGCTTGTCACGGATGTTCTTGTCAGCGCCGAACAAGTCGGCATCTGTCGGCACATCGGCGTCATTTTTTTTCATTTCCAAGGCCCAAATGCCTTTGGCTCCTTCAATCGTTTTCAAGTTCCCGATGCAGGCCGCCTTTTGAGCGCTTTTCCGGGCCTTCACGAGGTTGGGAATAGCCACCGCTGCTAACAAACCAATGATTGCGACGACAATCATGATTTCTACCAGAGTGAAACCGTTACGGCCGAGTCTCTTCATACGCATAATAAGTTTTCTGTATCAGGCGCCACTGGATGCCACGTTCCTTGGGTTCCTGGAGTGCCTGCGGCAAGGTAATCTGCCTGCGGACAAACACAATTCTAAAAAGCGCCACCCTTCAGCTCATCACTTAAACACCCCGGGCAGAGAAAGTTTCGAAAATAAAAAAAGCCTGAGGAATTTTTCCTCAGGCCTCTCGAAGTCCAAATGAGCGGAGCTAGAGCGTATGTCCGTCGCTGGCGCCCAGAGTGCAAACCGGGTTTGCATCAACCTGACCGATGGTGTAAACGCCACCACCCGGACACTCGGGCTTCTGGCGGATATAAAGGGTCGCCCCATAGATTTCTGAATCCTGGGGGGTATCGGTATTGGTTTTTTTCTGTTCCATGGACCAGGTCGCCTTGGCCCCTCCCATCTGTTTGAGGTTGGCGATGCAGGCGCTTCTCTGGCTGGCGGTGCGGGCTTTGACGAAGTTGGGGATTGCGATAGCCGCCAGCAGGGCAATGATCGCAACCACGATCATGATTTCCACCAGCGTGAAGCCGGCTTTTCTGGAAGGATTTGTTTTCATTTTAACTTAGCTTTCTTCGACGGCGCGAACGAAGGTGAAAGGCTGGTTAATTAATAATTATATAAGACTGCTGTTCGTTCACTGATTGCCTTTCACCGGCCGCTTTCCTGTCCAAAGCAATCAATGTGCCGTCGGGCGAATTTCATGTCTCCTCGCTCCCTGCGCCATCGATCTAGGATTGAACCGAGGCTTATTTCCCGCGGCCACGGCAGCGTTTCGAGGATCGCGCTCGCCCGTGAGAATCATTACGACTTTCTCACACACCTCTAGTCCTTTGGCTTCTCCATAACGGGGTGTCTCAAATCTGGACACTCCTGCTCCTCTTTTGGGACCTGTCTTTTGAGATTTGAACTACTTGGCGCCGGTTTTAAACGCGGCCTTGTTCTTGTCGGCTTCGGCCAATCCGAGATCGAGCTTGGCCCGGAATTCACTGTCGAAGTCTTGCAGGTCTTTGAGCGAGACCTGGATCACCGTTCCGGCCAACGCTTCACCTTCTTCGCCTTTGGAGGTCATCACTCGCATGTTGATGAAGGATTTCTCGGAGGCGTTTTTGAGGACTTCGTCTTGACCAGGCTCCAATTGGAGAAGGTCCCCTTCGGTGAGGGTTCCCGCCGGATTCCTATCCTTGGCTGAGATGACGGTAATGGGTTTAGAGACGGCAAAGATATGGTGGGGATCGGCCAGGGCCTGTGAGAGGTCAGGGATGATGGGGGTGCCTCCTTTTGCGGCTTGATCCGCGATCTCCTTCTTGGTCGCGATTTCCTTCTCGATTTGGTTCTTCAACGCTTCTTTGGTTTTTTCGTCGATGGGGGTGGTATTGGGATTAGCCTGGCCGGATTTGGCCTGGGCTTCCTGGCGCTCGGCGCGAGCGGCTCGTTCTTCAGCGTTCTTCGCTCTCAGTTCGGCCTGGGCCTGGGCGGCTCTGGCTTCGGCGATTTCCGCCTGATCCCTGGCCTGCTCGGCAGCCAGCCTCGCCCTTTCCGCCTCTTGATGGGCGAGTCGCGCATCCTCCTGGGCCTGCTCAAAGCTTATTGAAGCCACGTAGCGATCAGCCACATAACCCGCGATCATCCAGTCTGTCACCCAATAACAGGGCGCTGGATAGACCTCGTACGTTGTCCAATAATGCCGGTGATAGTGGTACCACCCGGCATCCTCCCATCCCCAGGCAAAAAGGAAAGGATGAACGACCAAAACCCCACCGGGATACCAGTAGGGATCGTACCAGGAAACGTAATAGGGCCGGTAAACAACAAAGTCGGGATGGTATACGTAGCCGTAACGGCGCCGGTCATAATTCCGCTCAATCGTGGTGTTGTTCACGATATGGTTTTGGTTGTTTATGATGGTGGTGTTGTTGTTGATGATAGTCGTGTTTTTCACGAGAACAGTGGTCTGCTTTACCACCACCGTCTTGGCAACTGGCTGGCCGGAACTGCCATACTTGACCGTCTCCACCGCGCGGGGATTTCCACCGAGACCGGCTTGACGATCGGTGGTTTGGGTGACCTGGCCGGCCGGATTGCGAAGTATCTCCTGCTTTACATTCCCATTAGGAGCGTATTGGAGCGTCTGGGTGGTTCCATTAGGATTCTGCACCACCTTTTTTTCCAGCGAGCCAGCGGGGGAGCGGTATTCCGTGTGTTGCTCGCCATTTGGCTTCGTCTCCATTATCTCTCGCGGTTTGCCGGAGGGAGTCGTTTTGATATAACCGCCGCTGGCAGTGGTTTTGGTTTCAAGATTAGGATGTGGACCGGGAGTGAGAGTCGTGGCGGCATCAGGTGCCTGAAGAGCCGGCTTGGCCGCGTTTGGCGCCGGGTTCAATGAGTCAGGGTTGTGAAGTGGAGGCTTCACCGTGTCGGGTGTCCGAATGGGGGGCTTGTTCAGATCGGGTGAGCGAATGGGAGATCTGGGTATTGGGGTGGCTTGCCTGGGTGGGGGATACTTGGGTTTTGGTTTTGGATTCTCCTGGTCTGCTGCTGGAGCGCTGGCAATGCCTCCAAGGAAAGCCAATCCGAGTCCGCCGGTCAATATTAATGACTTAAAAGGTTTCATTTGCTCAGTCCTCTCTGCGTGAGTCTGCTTGTCCCTTACCTTTGTGGCACAGAGAAGGAGCAATTGGCAAGCCATTCTTTGGTGGCACGCGGAGCCGAACATCCTAAAGCGTGGACAACAAACAGCGGGCGGGGCGGGTTATCCGTAGGCGTTAAACGACTTCAGGTTCCATTCGTCGAGGAGTTCGGGGGGGATGTCGCGCAGGAATCGGGAGGGTTGTTGCATGGCATCGCCGCCGTAGCCAGCCGTAAAGCGAAGCAACGGGTAGGAGAGATAAAGCTCGTTGCGGGCGCGAGTGATGGCGACGTAAAATAAGCGGCGCTCCTCCTCTTCGTTTTCCAAACTATCGAGCGAGCGAGCGGAGGGGAACAGACCATCACAGAGCATGATGATGAAGACAACGTCGAATTCCAGCCCCTTCGCCTGGTGAATGGTCGAAAGTTTGACTCGCTCGTCGTCCTGCGCCGCAACTTTGCCGTCCTCCGCTTCGAGATTGGAGAGGAGGGAGAGTTGGGTAAGAAATTCGGACGTGCTCGGGAATTGATGGGCGAAGTTGGCCAGTTGTTCGAGGTCTTCCAGGCGGGCGCGATAGTTGCCGTAGGTTTCTTTCAAGTAATCGTCGTAGCCCGCTTCAATCACGAGGCGAATCATCTCGTCGGGGCGTTCGCGCACGGTTTCCAGTTGGGAGATGGTGATGGCCAGTTGTGGCCAGTCTTTGCTCGCCTTTTTGGGGACCATTTCTGCGCAGGTTTGGACGGCAACGGCCAACGGGCTTTTTGCCGGGGCATCCAGGCTCTCAAATTTTTGTTGAAAACATTTCCATAATTTGTCCGCGCCTTTCCCTCCCACGCCGGGAAGCATCTGGGCGATACGCTTGAAGGAGAGTTCGTCGCGGGGATTCGTCACCAGTTTCAGATACGCGGTGACGTCCTTGAGATGAGCTTGCTCGAAAAAGCGGATGCCGCTGGTGATGCTGAAAGGGATGTTGCGCCGCGTCAGCTCAAATTGCAATTCCAGGGCGTGGAAATGGGACCGGTAGAGGACGGCCATTTTGCTGAGCCCAGTTCCTTCTTCGCGCAGCTCCAGCATGCGTTGGGCGACGAAGACCGCTTGCTCCCCGGCTTCGCCACAAGTGACTAACGCTGGTTTGGGACCTTCTTTTCGGGCGGGCGCGAGTTCTTTGGCGAATTGGGCGAGGTTGGGTTTGATGGCGGCGTTGGCGACGGCGAGAATCTGAGGCGTGCTCCGATAATTGGTTTCAATTTTGAACATCTCGGCCTTAGGATAACGCTGTGGGAACTGGAGAATATTTTGAAAATTGGCCCCGCGCCAAGAGTAGATGCTTTGGGAGTCATCGCCCACCACCATCACGTTCTGGTGCTGTTCCGCCAGCAGATCAATGATTTCCGCCTGGATTTTATTGGTGTCCTGATATTCATCGACGAGGAGGAATTGGAATCGGCGCTGGTATTGCTCGCGAATGTCGGGGTGTTCTTGCAAGAGCCGGAGCCAAAGCACCAATAGATCATCAAAATCCATCACGTTGGCGGCGCGTTTGCGGGCGTGATATTTGAGGGCCAGGTCCTCGATTTGTGGCGCCAGCATGCTGAAATAATCGTAATGCTGGCCCAGGACTTCGGGGATGGATTTCCGGGTGTTGACGGCCATGGAAAAAATGTCGCTCAAGACCTCGGGTTTTGGGAACCGAGTGGCCTTAATGTCGATCTGGGCTTCGGCGAGGCAGGTTTTTAGCAAATCTCTGGAATCTTCGCGATCGAGGATAGTGAAATCCTTGCGATGACCAACGAGTTCGGCGTGACGCCGCAGAAAACGGTGGCCAATGGAATGAAATGTGCCGCCCCAAAGCTCTGCCAAATCGCTTCCGAGCAAATCGGACACGCGCCGCATCATTTCCCGGGAAGCTTTATTGGTAAAGGTGAGGAGCAGGATGCGCTCGGCAGGGATGCCCTGCTCCAGCAAGTAGGCAACGCGATAAATGAGGGTGCGCGTTTTGCCCGCGCCGGCTCCCGCCAACACCAGCGAGGGACCGGGCGGAGCGGTCACAGCCGCGTGCTGCTGCGGGTTTAGTTCTCCCGCGTAATCAATCTGCAGATTAATTGGAGGGCGGAACGGTTGCAGCACGTAGTCGCGAGACATCCTGGAATTGGGATGGTTAACTTTCCAACGCCTTGGGCGGGCCAAGAATGACCGAAGCCATGATGAGGGCGCGAAGGGAACGCCGGTTTTGCAGCAGGCCGCGAGCTTGAGTGACTTCCGGCGACAGTGCGCCGGCCTGCACGCGAACGGGATGAAGCTGCACCTGCTTGCCAATGGCTCGCAGATGCTCGGCGACGTTTTCATCAAGCTGGCTCGCTCGTTGATAAGACTGCGCAGAAGCGGTCAACCCTGGCAGTTCGACTGGCAATCCTTGATCCTGTTCGGACATCACGGGCTTAAAGGGCGCAGGTCGCGGCGTGTAAGTGGGGGGAGTGGGAGCCAAAAAGGGCCGCGGGGGCATGGGGCGTGGCTCTCCTCTGGACGGAGCCGGAGGCAATGGAGGCGGCTCGGTCTGAGGGCCTTCGAGCGCTCGGCGAAGTTGTTCTTCCCAACCGATTCTTCTGACTGGCGGGCTGGAGGGCAGCCGAACACTCTGTCTCGGTTGACGAATAGGCCGCGGGGGCGGAGGGGGCGTGCGTTCTGATCCGCTATCGGTGGAGTCGCCTGACTGGCTGTGCTTTTTAATCCAATTAAAAATGGCGATCACGACCACGAAGATGATGGTCAGGACAAACTGGATTAGGTTTCTGTCAGTATTATGGGCCACAGATTAAGAATCTTCCGATCCGAGAACGCTCTTAAGTTCCCGCTTGCTTGCCCATGTGAGGGGCGCCGCCACCGGCGATATTTTCCCGCATGTCCGTGTCGGCTTGAATGTTCTTCATCCGGTAATAATCCATCACGCCGAGATGGCCGGCCCGAAAGGCCTCGGCCATGGCCAGCGGGACTTGCGCCTCGGCTTCGACGACGCGGGCGCGCATCTCCTGGACGCGGGCCAGCATTTCCTGTTCGAGCGCAACGGCGGCGGCACGACGCACCTCCGCATGGGCCTGCGCGATAAGCTTGTTAGCCTCGGCTTGCTCGGCTTGCAATTTCGCACCCACATTTTCGCCCACATTTACGTCCGCGATATCAATGGAAAGAATCTCAAAGGCCGTGTTGCTGTCCAGAGCCCTGTCCAGGACGGTTTTAGAAATTCTGTCCGGACGCTCGAGCACTTCCTTATAAGTGTTGGCCGCGCCGATAGTCGAAATGATGCCCTCTCCCACCCGGGCGATGATGGTTTCCTCAGTGGCGCCGCCGACGAATCTTTCCAGGTGAGTTCGGACAGTGACACGAGCTCTGGCCTTCACCACGATGCCGTCCTTGGCCACACCGTCGATGGTGATTTTGCCGGAAGCAGGGTTGGGAGCATCAATCACCCTTGGGTTGACCGACGTTTTCACAGCTTCATAGACCGTTTTGCCGGTGCCTTTGGTCGCCAGGTCGATGGCACAGGCACGATCAAAGTCGAGGCTGATGCCCGCTTTGCGCGCAGCAATCAGGGAGAGGATGACCATCTCGACATTGCCGCCGGCCAGAAAATGCGTGGAAAGATCGTCGATGCTGACGTTCAGGCCGGATTTCACGGCGGTTATTCGCGTGTCCACAATCATGCCGACAGGCACACCGCGCAGACGCAGAGCAATGAGTTCAATGAAGGTGACGCGCGCGCCCGCCGAAAGGGCGCGCAGCCAGATGAAGAAAAAATTGAAGACGAGCAGGAAAAAGACCAGCAGAACAACGCCTGCGATTCCCCAAAGGACAATGGTCCCGGGGCCTACACTATCACCATTGCCAAAGGCGGCGAAGATTGAAGAGATCGAATTCATGAGTTTATAGATTTAGATTCTGGCACATTGGATTGTTCTTCGGTTAAAGCCCGCACCACCACCCTGATGCCCTCCAGCGCCACTACCTTGATGGGCGCTCCCCGTTCGACGAAGGGGCCTTCGGTGACAACGTCAATGCGTTTGCCGTTGAGGAGAGCCGTGCCGGAAGGGCGCAGAGGCGTATAGGCAATGCCCGTTTGTTGGAGTAACTCCGGTTTTTCCGCATCGATATTCCCAACTACCCGCCGGGAGACAAAGACCCGGCCCACGCGGCTCTCGGGAAAGAATTTTACCCAGCAGGCGAAGCCCCCGACCAGGAGGAGGAGTACCGCGACCAAAAGCAAATTGGCCAATCGCGCGTCAAACCTCGCATAAGCCAAGGCAATCCCGGCCACCAGACAACAGAGCCCCACGATCCCTGCAATCAGCCCAGGCAACACCGTCTCTAACAGCAGGAGAACGACGCCAACGACCAAAAGTATGATGACGAGTGGCACCGGGGTCATCGTAGGAGGGTGGCGGCCTCTGGGCAAGGGGAATGTAGCCTTGAGACGGGGAGCGTGGGAGCGTGGGAGCGTGGGAGCGTGGAGCGTGGAGCGTGGAGCGCGGGAGCGGCGGTGCTGAGGCCCGGCTTTGTTGGAGCCGACGTAAGAAGGCAACGTTCTTTTTCCTTAGCTGATGGAGAAATTAAGCCTCCTGACGTCGGCTCCTACAAGGCCAACGTAAGCTATTTGGGCACGATCCAAATGTTGCGATAGAAGACGGGGTTGCCATGGCCTTGCAACTGGATGCCGCCCCCGCTCGCATTTTCCGGTTGTCCACCGCCCGTAGGGCCTTTGATTTCCTGGTGATCGTGAATTACGACGCCATTGTGTTTGATCGTAGTCACTGCGTTTTTCGTCTTCTTGCCGTCCGCGCCAAATTGCGCGGCTTCGAAATTAATGTCATACGTCTGCCAGGTCAGCGGAGGGAAACACATGTTCACCTTGGGAGGGACTTGCGAGTAAATGGCGCCGCATTCATCGGCTTCGCCTTTGAGACCAAAAGAATCGAGGACCTGAATTTCGTAACGGTCTTGCAAATATACCCCGCTATTGCCGCGATCCTGTCCGCGGCCCAAAGGTTTGAATGGCAGGAGGAATTCCGCGTGCAAAGCAAAGTTAGTGAACTTCTGCCTGGTGGTCGCGCCTGCGGCCAATAGTTTCCGTTCATCGACGTGCGCATTGTTCCAGGCGTCGGCATTCGACCCATCGTATAGGACAAGCGCGCCGGCGGGCGGGTGGTCCCCGAGGGTGGGGCTGGCGCGCTGAATTTTTTTCATCGTGTATTCATCGCCACCCGTGGTGGTGGTGGTAAGGACACTGTTAGCCAGACTATGCTTCCAGCCGTTCGCATTCGGCGCAAAAGTGATTTTGTCGCCTTCGCGTTTGCCGTCCAGCATCGTTTTCTCGATGGCCTGATCCCATCCAGCGCCTGGAAATCCGCCCTGATAAATAACGAGCCGGAATTTGCCGTCACCCAAAGCGATGACCTGGGCGCCGCCCCAGTCGTTGGAGTACTCGCCCTGGCTGGCATAATCCGGGCCGGCCTTTTCTGGATCCAGGAAGGTTTCAGCGGGTGGTTTGGCTTTGGGTTTTTCCTTGGGTTCGTCCGCGGCGCAAACACCAAACGCGGTCAACAAGAAAAGGGCGCAAAAGAAAGAGCTTCGTAGTTTCATATTTGCCCGGGAGGTTGCAGCCAAATCTAGCTCTTGTCCAGTTTAGTGAGGGTCTGTTTTAAAATTCTGTGGCATCCTGTTTTCGCCGAAATTCCCGCATGGCCGTACACGAAAGTTAAGAAACCCGGCCCCTTGGCAATCCTTCGGTTCGCTCTTGGGGAGGCGGCTTGGGTTAAAGCCTACACTTTGGCCTTGTATGAGCCGACGTCAGGAGGCTTAATTTCTCCGATGGCTAAGGAAACAGAACGAAGCCTTCTTACGTCGGCTCCTACAAAGGCCAGCCTCAACCTGTCCGTCACCGATGTGCGACCGAGTGCTCTCCACGGCGAGCGCAAACTGTTTATCATCGCTGGCCGGTGCGGACGACTGGCAAACCGGCTCGTCCTCTTCGCCAATTTCATCGCTTTGGCCGAAGAACAGGGCCATCGAGTGATGAATCCCACCTTTCATTCCTATGCGCGCAAGTTCGAGGCGACTCGCCGGGACATCTTTTGCCAATATCCTATCGATGGGTGCAGGAGTATCCTGGACAGAGCGCCTGGCGTGGCGAGCGCAATCAGGGGCACACGGATTTTCTTTCGCTTGGCCCGGGCTGCCAGCCTGCTAAACGAAAGATTCCCGGTTTTCGGCGGGGCGCTTCTCACCTTACGAGAATCGCCCGGCCAAGCCATTACCGCGCTGGATGGTCCGGAGGTTCAAGCGAAGATTCGTGAGGCCAAAATCATACTTGTGAATGGATGGAATTTCCGTGTGCCCGAGCTTGTGCGGCGACATGCGGAGAAAATAAAATTCTATTTTCGGCCCATCGCAGAACTCGAACTTGCTGCTGAACAGGCCGCCGCCCGCCTGAGGAAGAGCGCGGATGTGGTAGTGGGTGTTCACATTCGGCATGGAGATTATCGGACACTGGGAGCGGCGAAATGGTTTTTCCCGATCTCCCGCTATGCGCAATGGATGGAGGAATTGGCCGCACAGTTTCGGGCCTCCAAAGTATCCTTTCTCATTTGCAGTGATGAACCGCGACACAGCGATGAATTTCCTGGCCTGTCAGTTGGCTGCGGGGCAGGCTCCTCAGTAGGAGACCTATATGCGCTGTCGAAGTGCGATTACATTTTTGGGCCTGTCAGCACTTTTTCTCAGTGGGCCTCCTTCTACGGGTCCAAGCCATTGCTTCACTTGAACGACAGTAATCACCGAGTCGAGCGTGAGAAGTTCACGGTCTCCGATTTACGTGAAATCCCTTGATGAACTCCAGGAACCCAGGGCAGCAGAGCCAGAGCCAGGAAACGTCTCGACACGAACTCCACGAATTAAAACGGCGGCAGAGGGTGGTCCCTTTCAAAATTCTCCCAAGTCGAACTGAGCTCGGAAAGCGCGAAGCTTGCTCCCGCTTTCAGTTGCCGCCACTTGCTTCCATGCCAAAGCGCCGGCAAGCCGGGCGCATTCCAAACCCTCCGCGGAGTTCGTGCCGCCAAGGAGCGCTGAACCGCCCCAGCCCGAATAAACCTTGACCAAGCCGGGGGCCGGAATACCCTCCGTGGCAGCAGCATGGCTTTATTCCGCCCGTGACAATCAGTGGTTTCACATTCATTCGCAACGGCAACGCACTTGGCTACCCGTTCGTCCCATCCATCCGTTCTTTGCTGCCGTTATGTGACGAACTCGTCGTCAATGTCCCCCGCTCCACTGATGGGACGCTCGAAACGGTGAAGACCATTCATGATCCAAAGATTCGCATTATTGAGTCCGAATGGGACGAAGCCCAACGCACCGCCGGCCTGGCGCTTTCGCACCACACCAATTTGGCCCTGGAACAATGCGCCGGGGATTGGTGTGTCTATATTCAGGGAGACGAAGTGCTGCACGAGGCTGGAGTTCCGGCAATGCGCATGGCCATGCAACGCGAACTGAGCAATCCCGCCGTGCAAGGTCTGCTCGTCGATTACACTCATTTTTACGGCAGTTATTGGACTTACGCCTATTCCTTTGGCTGGTATCAGCGGGAGGTGCGAGTGGTGCGGCGTGACCCGGCGATCCGCTCGCGCGGTGACGCCCAGGGTTTCCGCACCCGGGATGGGGAAAAGCTTCGGGTCAAGAACTCCGGCGGGCACTATTATCATTATGGCCATGCGCTGCACCCGGAGATGGCGGAGCGCAAACTCCGCAATCTCTCTCGTCTCTGGCATGACGATGCCGCCGTCGAAAAAATCTGCCAGCGCCCGGCTCAGTTCTATGAGGATGACCAGAAAGTCAAAACCTTCACCGGCACGCACCCTATGACCATGCGCGACATCGTCGCCGCCGCCCATTGGACTTACCGGCCCCGCGGCCCTTTGGTGCGTTTTCGGCGCAAGTACTTCTGGAAGGATATTGCGCTTCTGATTAAGAACTGCTCCGGCATCACTCTGGGGATTCATAAAAACTACCGGGTCATCCATTCGGGCGGGAAGAATTTAGACCAGACCGGAAAAATCTCTGCTTCAGATGCCGCTTAAGACGTAGGAAAGGCCGGGTGATTTTATAAACCAACCAATAGAAAGAATACCATCCCTTTCCTAATTGCGGGAGTAGTTTGTCGTCGGAGCAAAGAACCGGTGTTTTTGGGATCCGCTGGCGCTTACGTCCTTGATAAATCTGCTCGAATAGCATTTTTCGATAGCCATCGTTTCGCAGCCAGGACCAAAATTGTGAACCGGAAAGACACATGTGCGTGCAGGTGGTTTGGACGAAACGAGTTCTCAGAGCGGCTTGATATTTGCGGATCATCTTTTCCTTCACCTCGTAAAAATGCGCGTCGCGATGCCCGCCGCTTTTGTGAAATAAATTAAAATCGATCACCCACGTGGTCCAGCCGATGATGCGCGCAAGCTGGCAAATGTCCGTGCCATAGAGATGAAAGCCACTCAGGTCGTGAGAGAGACATAGGTTGGCGTCGCGTTTAACCAGAATAAAATTCTCATCCAGGCTGGACACCTGGAGGGGGAAGCAACCGGTGTGGTGATTCCCGGACGCATCCGTCAGTCGTGCGGCCACAATATCGGTCGTCACGCCCCCGGCATTGCCAAGGGCTGCCCAGGCCGGGTCGATTTGGTCGAGTTCTTTGATTGCTCGATCCAAGTGTTCCCTCCGGTCATATTTCAATAGAATATCCTGGTGACAAAGAATAATGTATCGGCCCCGCGCGGTGTTCAAGAAAAGATTATAGCCGGCGAAGGCGTCGCACTGATTCTCCCGGCTGTTGTCGATATAAAGGTATTCGCAAGATGCTGGATCGAACCCTGCGGTGACAAAGGAATCGACCATTTCAGCGTATTCCAGGGGCCTCGTCACCAGAGTGCAGATGGAGTACTTAAAATGAGATTGCTCCCCAGGGGTCAGCGCGGCGGCATGTTGAGCAGAATTCATGCTCCCGAGCAAGTTCCCATCAATTATGGAATTGGAGATCATGGAGCTTTTGATAAACGCCGCCGCGCTTGATCAGCTCGTTGTGGCATCCGGTTTCGACGATGCGACCATGATCCATCACCACAATTAGATCTGCCTTCTTTATGGTCGAAAGCCGATGAGCGATGCAGATTGTCGTTCGACCGATCATGAGATCTTCCAAAGCGGCCTGCACCGCTCGTTCCGACTCGGTATCCAGAGCGCTGGTAGCTTCGTCGAGCACCAAAATCGGCGAGTTCTTCAAGATCGCGCGGGCGATAGCGAGACGTTGCCGCTGGCCCCCCGAGAGCAGCACCCCTTTTTCACCAATGAAGGTCTCGTAACCGTTGGGCTTCTCCATGATGAAATCGTGGGCAAAAGCGTGCCGGCCTGCGCGTTCGATTTCGGCGTTGCTGGCGCCAGGGCGGCCGAGGGCAATGTTATTGCGCATAGTGTCATTGAACAAAACCGTTTCCTGGGTCACCACCGCGATTTGACTGCGCAGGTCACGGGTCGCCACTTCGCGAAGCGCGGTTTCGCCTATGCGGATGACGCCCTGCTGCGGATCGTAAAAACGGAGCAGCAAATTGGTCAGGGTCGTTTTGCCCGACCCGCTGGCGCCAACTAGCGCGACGAGTTGGCCGGGTTTGACAGTCAGATGAATATCATTCAGGACGATCTTCTCCCCATAAGCGAATTGCACTCCTTGAAATTGAATGACGGCCCCCGTGGCGCGAAGCGGCTTGGCTTGGGCAGGCTCGGGGACGTTATTCTGAGTGGCCAGCAACTCAAAGACCCGCTCGCTAGACGCGCGCGCCTGTTCCAGGCTGCTGTGGAGGCGGGCCAAACTTTTAAGTGGGCGATACATGGAATAAATGGCCAGGATGATGGTGAGAAAATCAGCCGAACTGGCCCGCACACCTCCTCTGAAGGCAAGATAAAGCAGGACCAGGGAGATGCCAACAGCCCCGAGAAATTCCAGCAGCGGGCCTGGCGTTTCGGAGGAACGCACGATGCGCATGTAATGCCCGATGAATTTATCGGCGACGGAGCGGAACTGTGCCACCACTCTAGCTTCTAGATTGTAGGCCTTGATGATGCGATTGCCCGTGAAGGATTCGGTCATCACCTTCGCCAACTCGGCATACTGGGTTTGAATGGCGCTGCTAGCTCGCCGCACCTTTCGGCTGTACACGATAATGGGAATCATGCATACCGGCAGCACCACCATCGAAACCAGAGTCAGCTTCGGTTGCTGCCACATCAAATACGCCAGCAGGCTCCCCAATGTGATCGGGTCTTTGATCATAGTGGAAAGCGTATTGCTAATAACGTTTTGCAAAGCCCCGGTATCACTCGAGATGCGCGACATCAGTTCTCCGGTGCTGGTTCGGTTGAAGAAGCTGGCTGAAAGATTGATCAGGTGTTCAAAAAGTCGAACCCGCAAATCGCTGATCGCGCGGATGGCGGTCCACTGCAAAAAATAAACGTTCAGATATGAGAACAATCCGCGCAAGAAGATCACTGCTGGAATCATCGCCACCAGCGCCACCACCGCTAGCGGATGGGTGGTAACTCCGGTGGTCAAGGCCTCCTGGGCTCCCATTAGCCAATTCTTAAGAGACTCCGGAGCCCAGGCCAGCTTGGTTGACAGCGCCCGGGAACCAGCGGAGGGGAAGATCAGCATGTAAACCAGCGCGATGGTGGCAATCATTAATGGCTCGATCAAGCCGCCAATGACGCCAGCCGCAATCCCCATAAACAGCCGCCCACGATATGGCTTAGCCAAACCCCAAATTTTGAGAAGAAATGCAGTCATCTGCGCGTTGCTTACATAGTAGAGCGGCGGGGTGGCAGGGCGAGCAGTTTATTGATGGAATCCAGAGCACGCGCATAGGATCTACCAGACTCCTCGCTTCACGCGCTGGAAAGCCGCTATCCGCGAGCGCGTGCATAATCTTGCGGAGACGGAATTTACCTAAATAACCTCCGGTTTCCGCGTTCAAAGGTCACTTCTTAGCCACGCAAGAGTTGGCGGCTCGCCAGCTCTGTTATTAATCCACTTAAGCATTTCTCCACTGTCATGGTATCGGTCCTGAGTTCGACCTCAGGGCACAGTGGTGGTTCATAAGGGGAGGTGATTCCAGTGAAGTCCCTCAGCAGCCCCGCGCGCGCCTTGGCATAAAGTCCTTTTACATCACGGTGCTCACATGTTTCCAGAGACGAATTGGCGAAGACTTCAATAAAACGCCCGGCAGGCATGGCCTCACGGACCCGTTGGCGATCAGCTCGCAGCGGAGAAATCAGGGCAACGATGGCAATGAGGCCGGCATCGACGAGGATTCTGGACACGTCGCCGGTTCTACGGATGTGCTCGCTCCGGTCTAACATCCCGAAACCCAAATCCCGCGCCAAGCCGGCTCGAAGGCGGTCGCCATCCAATACATGCGCAGCGTGGCCTTGATCGAACAGGATCCGTTCAAGCCCGACCGCCAGCGTGGTTTTGCCCGCCCCGCTCAAACCTGTAAACCAGACGACGAATCCAGGATGGCCATTGCGCAGGGCATGTTCGGAATCGGCGACGGTGGTCCAAGAAGTCATCTCTATAAAAGTTTTTTTGGGCGGCTTGCTGGAGTTGACTTGGAATGAGCCAGTTTTCGCCTCGTTTATGGGTTGCACTAAGGGGGGATTTGATGGGGAATTTTAAGCATCTCCACGTGGTAGCCTACGGTGAATTGGGCATTAAAATGTTTTTCGTCCAAGGCAAAGAGGTAGCGTGGAAGCGTCTCGCCGAAAAGTTGGCGGAGTTTCCTGGCATTTTTGGGATGGCAATGCCGATGTTCCTCGAAGGTCCAGGAAAACCGGGCGCATTCCTGCGCGAGCAATTTGAAGAAGCCGCCATTGGGAAGGATTTCGGTCACCTGCAAAGAGAATTTTGGTCCAAAGTATTTATACCACTCCGGGGTAAAGCCACCGTAGAAATGATAGGGCAACTGGTGCAGCCCAGATCCGAGCGGCGCGGTGAGCAAGAGCCGTCCCCCGGTCTTGAGCAAGCGCGCCATCTCCTTTAGTGCGGAGATGGGTTCGGGGACGTGCTCCAAAACCTCTGTGCACAAAATTACGTCGAACGATTCCTGTTCGAGCGGAATTGCCGTGATGTCGGAAACATAATCAATTTGGCCGTATTCACGGATGTTGCCTAATTTGACACCCTCGTATTTTTTGAAATCGTGGGCGCGGTACTGGCAATGCGCGAAGAACTGCCGATAGGGGCAAGTACCGGCGCCGACGTCAAGCACCAGTTTTCCTGGCAATATGGCGGCGGCCTTGGATTTGATCCATTTGTCGCGATCGTCCTGATTAAAGCTGTGAATTTTTTCCAGCGGCAGTTCCGCAACGGGCTTCCCGCCCCCCAGGATTCGCCTCACCGCCTGAGCAATGCGCCCCTCCCGTTTTCCGGGCCATCGGCTGTCTTGGATGAGGACGCGCGAAATATCAGGTTGGAGTACGTTGAGGGGCACGGTCAGGATGGATCCTTCGAGCAGCCCACGTAACTGCCGGGTCCATTTTTCCCAGGTTGGCCGTTCGTTCTCGGCAACGGCACTCTCCCAGAGCAAGGCATCGGCCGCTTGGAGTTGCTCACAGGCCGTTTTGGTTTCCTTATTCGCCGTCACCTCGACGTTGGCTAGATAGGGTTCATGCGGCCATGAAGATGTCTGGGTCTTGATCGATTTGAATCCAATCTGTTTAAGTGTTCGTGTGAAGCGCTCCGGAAACCAGTGATCTAAGTGGTATGCCCATGCGTCTGTTTGGTCACCCGCCAGATGGCGCACCGCGGCCATTTTTGTCTTCCACGATGACTTGCGCGATGTTAAGGCTCGAGCGCTCCCAGCGATGTCGGGAGTCTCAATGCGCAGTTGCCCGCCGACTTTCAGCCAAGTGTGCCATTTCAGCAAAAGGGCGAGCGCGGTCACCCGATTGAAATGCTCGAATACATGGTGCAACCGAATTTCATCCACGCTCTCCGGCGGAAATTCCAGTTGCAGAATATCTGCGTGAGCGTCGGCCCGAATGTTCATCACGGTGTGATTGTCCGGCGAATAATCGATGTTGAGATAGCCCTCCAAGTGCTGCTCTCCGCATCCAAGGTGCAGGCGCAAGGGGTGGCCTTTCCGCCACAGCCCCGCTTCTTCTAAATTTGCCAAAGTGATTTCGTCCTTCAGAACCGGCGCCCCTCGGGCGGAGTCCTCACTGCGGGCAAAGTCACGCCCATTCGAAATCGGCTCTTTTGAAAGCATGGCAAAAGCTTAGTCATTCTAAACTCGGCGTCACGCCTCTAATGTTTCCAAAACCGAACGGCAGAGCGATTGCTCTGTCATGGACAGGAATTTAAAGGGGCGTGCCCTTTGTTCAGCGGTATTGCGCATGACCGAGTATGGATTTGATGAGCTGGAATCGGTCTGCATCGTTTTGCAAAGGTAGGCATCGGCCGCTTCATCCCACGCGATGCCGAGGGCCTCGGCAGCCGCCTGAAATGTTGGCTGGGGCCTTTCGCAGATTTCCTCGTAACGAATCACCTTGGCACAGGGAAATTCGTGAGCAAGGACACAAAACATTTTCTGGAGCAGATGAATGCAGATCAGTTTCCGTAGAATGGTTCGCAAACGCTCCTCCATGCGCTCCGTACCGGCAAAAGTTCTTTCCACGGCGCCGCGGCGGCCCGGCGCGAATCGGTCCAAGAAACGCTTCTTTTGCACAGCCAAAACTTCATGATGCAAGTAGCTGGATTGCAGGGTCTGGGCCGAAAACAGGCTGTCTGCCACGTAAATGGGATCGCGCAAAATGAATATCGTTGGTGGGTTCCAGGCGCGCATCAGTCCTTCGGTACCCATAAGCGCATGGACTTCCTTGACCAGGCAGATTTTCCAATCGGCATCATCGCGCTCGGCGGCCTTCAAAACCGAAGTATCGAATTGCCGGTGAGCCAGCAAGTGGTACATAGCCAACAAGGGATGCGGATTGGAAAGCTCCTCATATTCGAGGGCAGTGTGATCCCCTTTCTTGTGAAACGGCAGCCGAGGAGCCACGTGAAACAATGGCTCCGAAAAGAAACGACACGGAATTTTGGTCCTTGCCAAGACCTGGCCCGACCAACTGGTCCCGCTTCGACCGACCCCCAAAATCAAGCGGAGCGCGCCGGTATTGGAGTGGTAGGAGGAAAGAAACGGATAAGCCGCTTCGAACTTTGCCAACCAGCGTGGGTTTCGTTTAACTGGAACAAACCTGGAAAAGTCAAAACCGAACTGTGAGAACATGGAGTAATGAAAGGGAAAAGTATTTGAATTACGAAAAGCGAGTGGCTATATTTTTTTAGCGCCATCCATTTGTGATGACCCAATCGAGCAATGGCCGGCGGAAAATTTGCTTGCAATCTTGAGTCATAGGCCAATAAAGGTTTTTCGGACCAAAAAGCGATTGTTCACTCGCATCTATCGTTTGCGCAAGTCGAAAAACACGGAACCGAACCTTGCGAGACTCGCGAATGAGCTTATGCTTTGCCTCGGGTCGAGATGGTACGTGGCCTTTTGGTTGGCCCACAAACTCACCAGGCCTTTGGAGAATCTTGTGCGGTGGTTTTGGAAAAATGTGTCGAGGCGATCCAATTCTACAAAAAAACTGCCACCGCCAAAGACGCCCTCCGGAATGGCCAGCGCTCGTCTCACGCGCGAATGTCGAGGCGCTCGGAATGGACCACTTCAGGTGTCCTCGGGCTCGAACCGAAACATTGCTTCCTTGATCCATGGTCATCCTTTTCGAGGCCACCAACCGGAAAAGAACCCGGAACGTCCGATCCTCCTGGGAGTCATATTCTCCAAAGACCGTCCACTGCAATTGGAAGCCCTGTTAAGTTCTCTCGCCCTTCACTGTCAAGATGCCCCAAGTCTCCTCCTGAAAGTAATTTACAAAACTTCCAACTGGCGCCAACAGTCACTCTATCGGCATCTCATGAGCGAACATCCTGAAGTCATTTTCATCCGGGAGCATGACTTTCGAGCGGATACGCTGGGCTTGTTAACCGGGGCCGATCATGTCCTTTTGCTGGTCGATGACACCGTTTTTATCCGGAATTTCACCGCTTCGACCTTGGTCGAGGCGCTTGATCAACGTCCAGAGGCGGTGGGCCTTTCTCTGCGTTTGGGTCGGAATACCACCTATTGTTACTCGCTGGATCGGGCCCAACCCCTGCCTCAATTGGAACCGATTGGCCCGGCGCTGTTCATGTTTCGATGGACTGACGCCGAGGGTGATTTCGGGTATCCGCTCGAGGTGTCCAGTTCGATTTATCGGACCGCCAATTTGCTGCCTCTGCTGACACAGTCGGCTTTCAACAATCCCAACACGCTCGAAGCGCACCTGGCTGAGCAAGCCACCCATTATCGAGCGAGCAAACCGTTTTTGATCTGCCCGATCGATTCGCTGGCTTTTTCTGCACCGCTGAATAAAGTGCAAAGCGTTTGTAATAATCGGGCTGGCGCGAAAATGGAGTACTCGCCAGGAGCGCTGGCTTGGCTCTTTGCCGAGGGCCAGCGCGTGAATGTCGGGGCCTTTCTCGATTTCGTGCCACGGGCCTGTCATCAGGAGGTCGAGCTAACTTTGGTCAGGATCGGCCCCAGCATACCATTGATTTCGGTGGTTATTCCTTGTTACAACCAAGCCAATTTTTTGGCGGAAGCCATCGAAAGTGTCATTGCGCAAACATTCACCGATTGGGAAATCATCATCGTCAACGACGGGAGCCCGGACAATACCAGTGAGGTGGCTGAGGCGCTCCTGCGAAAGTATCCGCACTCGCCCATTCGACTGATGAAGCAAGCAAACGGCGGATTGGCCGAGGCGCGCAATGCCGGCATCCGAACTGCCCGGGGCGCATTTATCCTGCCTCTTGATGCGGACGATAAGATCGAACCGGCCTTGCTGGAAAAAGCCTTTGCGTTGCTGGAAAGCGAACCAGACACCGCCATCGCCTACACGGACGTGACGCATTTTGGCAGCGCGGCCCGCACCATTCAAGCAGCGGAATACGATTTTTCTCTGCTTTGTGAGAACAACCAATTGAATTATTGCTCGCTCTACCCGCGTGAAGCTTGGGAACAAGTGGGCGGATACAACGCCAATATGGTGTGGGGTTATGAGGACTGGGAATTTTGGATCGGTTGCGGGGAACTGGGGTTTCGAGGCCAGCGCATCCCGGAGCCTTTGCTGCTGTATCGCGTCAAGGAAAGCAGCATGTATACGAAAGCCTTGCAACACGATGAGGAACTGCGCGCTCGCATTGTGATGAACCACCCCGCTCTTTACGACCGTCACCAATGCCAGCAGGCCCAAAGGCTTGTGGCCAAGGCTAAATTCCCCCTGCCGCCTGGAGCACCAGTGGTTTCCGTCATCGTCCCTACTTCGAATCGTCCCGCAATGCTGCGTGAGGCGCTGCTAAGCGTTCTGAAGCAGACTCTGCAAGATTTTGAACTCATCGTCATCAATGACGGGGGAGTGGACGTTGAGCACGTTATTAGGTCGCTCGGCGCTGAACCGAAGATTAAACATTTGAGGCACTCGGCCAAAAGAGGCCCCTCAGCCTCTCGAAACAGTGGACTGCGCTTGGCCCGCGGCAAATACATCGCTTATCTGGATGACGATGATATTTTTTATCCCCAACATTTGGAGACGCTGGTCAGGTTCGCCGAATCGGGCGGGCATGCCGTCGTTTACAGCGACGCTGACTGTGCCATGCAAACACCCGTGGCTGGGGGCTATGTTACCACCGAGCGGGAGATCCGATATTCCAACGATTTCGACCCCGATCTAATTCTAAGTCAAAACCTCCTTCCTGTGCTCTGCCTGCTGCATGAAAGACGGTGTGTGGAGCAAGTCGGTTCTTTTGATGAAGGCCTCCAGACACATGAGGACTGGGAGTTGTGGATTCGGATGTCACGGCATTACCCATTCGTTCACCTCAAGGAGGTCACGTGCGAATTTCGCTTGCGGGAGGACGGTTCATCGGCGACCAGTTCAAACCGAGCCGATTTTCTTCGGACAGCCCGGCTCATCTGCAACAAATACAAAGCTTATTCGGCGGGCAAACCGGACGTTCTCCTGGCGCAGAGCCAACTCCTGCTCGAAATTTCGCAAAGTTTGGAAAAAGACGGCGTGCCGAATGATCGTCCAGGCCCCTTGAAGACGCTTTGGAATGCCACCGTTCACAGGCTCTTCCATTCCTGCCGTGGTTGAGAAACCTGAGAACTTCGTTTTCCCCTGGCATGTTTTTTGATCCATTTCTGCAAGTCGGCGCCTGGCTTGGTAATCTTTCGGCGCAGCCAGAGGGCGCTGTACCACCCCCACCCCAATGTTTCCAAGAGCTGCTTTTCGATTTTCTTAGCTGTTCCGAGTTTCCGGCGGCGCTTCCGGGCCAGGTAGATTTGAATGAATAGCGCCTCGCGGGCTACGTGGCCTCTGAGCCAGGACTTAGGGAAGTATTCCACCAGCAGCATGCCAGGCTCATCGACTCCGATGTGGTTGATCGAGTTGAAAGCGGTCAATTGCAGGGCGTGCTTTCGAAACGCGCAAAGAGGGTCCGGAGTATAAACGATATCGCCCTGCTCCAGCAGGTGGAACCACATTTCCAGGTCCACCAGCTGACGATAATCTTCATTAAAACCTCGCACCGCATTGGCGCGGCAAAACATCACGGCGGAAGGCTCTCCCACCAGATTACCATTTGACTCCAGACAACGCGCTGCAGCTTGCGCGCCGTGTTTTAAGCCGCCTTCGCCCAAGGCGGTCCAAACTTCCAATTCTCTGGAATGCTCGTCAATCACGAGCCGGGCCGAAGCGGCGAGCACTGCCGTCGGGTTCGCCTCCAGCAGTGCGACCATTTTTCCCAGAGACTGGGCCGTTATCAACACGTCGTCGCAGCAGAGCAATTTAACGTAATCCCCTTGGGCCCGAGCCAAGCACCGGTTCCAATTCCGGACGGCCCCGAGGTTAGCGGGATTGAATTCAAAACTAATCCGGGAATCAAAAGCTGCGTATTTCTCAATTACCGCTCGGGAATCATCCTTTGAGGCGTCATCGATGATAAGCAACTCAAAATCTCGGAAGTCTTGGTTCAGCACCGATTCGATCGCCTCGGGCAAATACCGCGCGCAATTGTAGCTGGGAATGAGAACACTTAGTTTGGGCGCGGTCATATTGCTGGCTCCCCAAGATCAAACTGCGAAACGCCTCCAGAAGAGAATTCCGACAATACCACCACTTCAGAATCGACCGAGTGTGGCAAAATCCACGGGTTTACTAACACGAGACCATTGATAGAGGTAAATACGCTCGTGGTCAAATTTTATGCTTGCGTCCATGGTCTGAGCATGACTGGATTGAGGCAACGAAAACGACGCGGGCACTTTGCTTGTCTCCTTTTTGTAGGGCAGCATGCAACCGAGCGATACGCAGGCGCGAAAGGCGCTAGAGAAAAGCCACAAACACTTGCCGCTCAAGCCGCGAGGGGAATCAGGCCCGGCTAAATCGTATCACGTTCCGGTCCTCGCCAGCGCGGAGCCACCGCGGGTATCGGTCATTCTGCCAACCTACAACCGGCCTGAGATGCTGATTGAAGCCGTTCAAAGCGTCTTGCGGCAAACCCTCGCTGACTTCGAAATTCTTGTCATCAACGACGCTGGCCAGGATGTCCTCACGCTGCTAAAAAATCTGGATCACTCCGGGAAAATCCGCTATTTGGCGCACGAAAAAAACCACGGGTTGGCTGCCGCCCGAAATACGGGCCTCCGTGCGGCTCGCGGGCGATACATCGCGTATCTCGATGACGATGACATCTTCTATGCGCAACATTTGGAGACGCTGGTCAGGCTGGCCGAATCAGGGAGGCATCCAGTGGTTTATTCGGACGCGCACTGCGCCCAACAAAAGAAAGTTGGCGGGAAATATGTCATCACTCGGCGCCGTCCAGCCTATTCCAATGACTTCGACGCCGACCGCATATTGGTTCGGAATCTCCTGCCTGTGCTCTGCGTGTTGCATGAGAGGCCCTGCACCGAAAATACCGGCCCCTTCGACGAATCGCTCACAACCCATGAGGATTGGGACATGTGGATTCGAATGTCGCGCTACTATCCCTTCTTTCACCTCAAGGAAGTCACCTGCGAGTTCCGCTCCCGCAAGGATGGTTCATCGATGTCGAGTTCGAAGCACGCCGATTTTCTTCGCACGGCCAAGATAATTTTCAGCAAACATGAAACTTATGCTTCCGGCAAACCAGAAGTGGTCAAAGCGCAACGGGAAGACTTGCTGGCGCGTTCCCGAGGTTTGGAAAAAGCAGAGAAGCGGAATCGGCGCCGGCGCCGCCTTCAGGCGATCTTGAATTGGCGTCCCCTGCGAATTTTGCATAGCTCGCGCGGCTAAATTAGAGCTCGATAAAATGGATTATTGCGTTGTCATCCCTGTATTCAACCAACTTTCCTTCACGGCCGCTTGCCTCGAAAGCCTCAATCTGACAGAAGTTCCAGACGGGAATATTGTGGTCGTGAATAACGGATCCACCGACGGCACCCGCGAGTTTTTGGCGGCCCGCCCGCGGCTGAAAGCGATCCACAACTCAGAGAATCGCGGCTGCGGTTTCGCCTGGAATCAAGGCGCGAAGGCCTTTTCGGCGCGCTGGACGGTAGTCCTGAACAATGATGTCCTTATCGCGCCCAACTGGCTGGAAGGTTTGGTGGGCTTCGGGGAGGAGGGAAAATTCGATATCGTCAGTCCGGCCATGTGTGAGGGAGAGCATGACTATGATCTGCCGAGCTATGCCGGCCAGTTCGTTCGAAAAATGCGCGAGGTCCGGCGGCCTGGAATTGCTTCCGGGGTTTGCTTCATGGTGCATCGGCGGGTGTTTGACACCGTCGGCTTCTTCGATGAGGATCAGCGGTTGGGCGGTTATGAGGACGACGAATTTTTTCGTCGTGCCCGCCGGGCGGGTTTTCGCCTGACGGTCACCGGTCGGGCCTTCCTCCATCACTTCGGGTCTGTGACCCAAAAGAGCATCCAAAAGAACTGGAATCGTCCGAATGTCAGTTTGGGTGATCGGAATTATTATCGGAAAAAATATGGGATGAATAATTGGTTCAAGCGGCACCAGGAACGCCTGCGACAAGACCTTCGCCTGGCCTTCTGGCGCAGCAGGGAGCGCTGGCGTTATGGACTGACGCTCCGCTCCACGAGGATTGGGGGCGTTGTGAAATACCTCTAGCTATCGCCATCCACACGGGCATTGTATGGGCCACGTGAACCAGATAACCGCTTATACCCTTTCGCTCAACGAAGCTCGGCAAATTCGAGCCGTCATGGAAAGCATAAAGTGGGCGGACGAAATTATCCTTGTTGATTCCTTCAGCACGGATGGCACTGTCGAAATCGCTCGAGAATATGGCGCTCGTGTTCTGAACGAGCGGTTCTGCGGATTTGGCAAGTTGCGAAATTTGGCCCTTGATGCCGCCAGCAACGATTGGATTGTGAGCATTGATGCTGACGAACGGTGCACGCCTGAACTCGCCTACGAGATTCGCCGGGAGTTGGATGCGCCGCGCTTCGATGCCTATCATGTCCCTCGCAAAAGCCACTTTCTGGGGCATTGGATGCGCCACTCAGGTTGGTATCCCGACTACCGCCAGCCGCAGTTCTTTAATCGCACGAAGATGCGCTACCGGGAAGACTTAGTGCATGAGCGATTCTCCCTGGACGGCCGGTTGGGTTTTTTGCGTGAGCACGCGCTGCAGTACCCGTGGGAAACCATCGACTGCGCGACCGCTAAACTCCAACGTTATTCGACATTGATGGCCCAGCGTTACGCGGAAATGAACAAGCGCGCTTCGCTCGCCAAATTGATTGGCAGTCCTCCGGCCATGTTTCTGAAGATGTTTGTCTTTCAACAGGGCTTTCGTGATGGCTACCATGGTCTTATTCTGGCAAGCCTCTATGCCTATTATACCTTCCTAAAATACGCTAAGCTCTGGGAAATCCAGCGAATTGCCCTCGCGGACTCGGCTCCCTCGCCTGGGTGAGAAGCCATCGGCGACATCCCTCTCGGCTAGTTAAGCCTAATTAAATAGATTAAACCTAAAACACTCTCCAATCCTCGTCGATTCCCAATCTCGCAAAGGCCGATATGGAAACCACCATTGAGATCAGGTTGCCAAGCCGGCCTTGCTCGGCGAAACTGACGCGAGATGAGCAAGCGTTTTTACATCACGACCGCTATCGATTATCTGAATGGGGAACCCCATCTCGGCCATGCTTATGAAAAGATCGTGGCCGATGTCATCGCCCGCGCCCGGCGCAGCCTGGGAGAAGAAGTTTTCTTCCTGACCGGACTGGATGAACATGGGCGCAAAGTGCAGCAGGCCGCGGAAGCCCAGGGCAAGAACCCTCAACAGTATTGCGACGATCTGGCGTCCCTTTGGAAGGCCTTTACGGCAAAGCTGAATCTAACCAACGACGACTTTATAAGAACTTCGGAATCGCGCCATAAAGCAGTCGTCCAGGCTCTCCTGAACAAACTTCACGCGGAAGGACACTTCTACAAAGGGCAATATAAAGGCTTCTACTCCACCAGCCAGGAAACCTTCCTCACGGACAAGGACCGTTTGCCCGATGGGACTTTTGACCCATTCTACGGCGAGGTCACGGAGTTGGTGGAAGATAATTATTATTTCAAACTGCAGCCCCACCAACAATGGTTGATAGACTTTATCGAGAGCAACCCGGACTTTGTCCGCCCCTCCTACCGACGCAATGAGGTCCTCGGCTTTCTAAAAAATAACACGCTGGAAGACCTCTGTATTACCCGGCCCGCTGCGCGTTTGAGCTGGGGCATCCCTGTTCCGTTCGATTTAGACTTTGTCACGTATGTCTGGTTCGATGCCTTGGTGAATTACATCACGGTGCCAGCCGCCCAGGGCGATCCCGTCACTTTGCCTCTTGTGCCCGCTCAAATCGGACCTGTGGAATCCAAGATCGAGTTGTGGCCCGCGGATGTTCACCTGATTGGCAAGGACATTTTGAAATTTCACGCGGTCTATTGGCCGATTATGCTCAAGACGCTGGGCCAGGCGTTACCGAAACAACTCCTTGTGCATGGCTGGTGGCAGAAGGATGGCCAGCGCATCAGCAAGAGCGCCGGCATCATCGTGGACCCAGTGGCTATCATTGATGAGTGGGGCCTGGACGCCTTCCGTTATTACGTGGTTCGTGAATTGGACATCGGGCCGGACGGAAACTGGACGGACAGCGGCTTTCAGGCCCGTTACCATGCGGAATTGGCCAACGGCCTGGGCAATCTCGTCAATCGCTCCCTCTCCATGCTCAAGCGCTATCGCAATGGCATTGTGCCGAGGCAATCAAACGAATTAGCCCCCGAGGTCGAAACGGCCGCGGCCGCGGTCGGAAAGAACCTGCGCCAATTTGAGTTGCAATCGGCGCTGGCCAACATTTGGATCGTGGTCAACCGTGCCAACCGGTATGTGGATCAGACAGCCCCCTTTAAATTAGCCAAAGATCCCGCTCAAGCGGCGCGGCTGGATGAAGTCCTTTACAACCTGGCCGAGACGTGCCGGGTCTTGGCTGTTTTGCTTTGGTCCTTTATTCCGAGCTCCGCTGCAAAAATCTATGCGCAATTGGGACTCTCTGGTCTTCCCGACCAATTCAGTTCAACGAAATGGGGGGGCCTCGCCGCCCGCCACACCATCGGCGAGGTAAGCGCGCTCTTTCCAAGGAAGGATCAACCCCCGAAATAGGTCCGGCCAAGGTTTGGCGTTCCTAGATTTCGGGGAGGGCCGCCCTCTGAGGGGCAGAAAAGCTTTTGAACATAAGGTAACGGAGGCAACGAAGGAATCGGAAACGGGTGGTCCCTTTTCGCTACCTCTGTTTGCTCCTGTTGGCGGCGGTTAAATCGTTCGCGCCCTGGAGCGGACAAGGCCCATCAGCCCGGTGAGGCCGGCCAAACAGAGCATGCTTTCCCCGGAGCCAAAACCTTCCGGCACATTTGGGGTGGTTATTCCGGACAGGACAATCTTCACATCCACGTAGTTCACAGCCTGGGACGCATCATAGCCGTTCATGATTAGTATTTGCCAATTGCCGATCCCAGCGAGCAGGCCTGGAGCCATCGTTTGAGTGTCCCCATAGGTTTTTTGGAAGTTCCCGGGGCCTCCGCTGCCGGGTCCATGAAAGCTCCAATTAGCAACATGATTCGCCCCCGGATAAAGCGCTTGGAAGGGCACGTCCGCCCCTCCCCATTGCTGAGGCTCTCCGCCGGGAGCGATTACGATGAGGGAGAAATCCGAGGCGCGCGAATCCGCCTGCGCCCCTTCGGTAGCGGGATCAAAGTAAAACGAGATATCAATGTGGTTCACCGAGCCGGCAGCAGGACCGTTGAAGACGCTGACGCTCTGTCCTCCCGCGAGCGTGACAAAGCCCCCGGGCGGAAACTCTACGGTAAGCATGGGCGTTCCGTGGGCGACCGTGCTTGCCAGCAACGTGGCCACCCCAAGAGCCAAGCCACTGGCCATTCGAGCGCAGCGTGCCCGGTATGAGTTGAGTGCGATTCCTAACAGGTGGCAGTTTCCAACGCGCAGCCATCCGTGCCGATGTAAGTCCTGGGTGTGCATAATTTCACATTCAATTTGCTCAATCGCGTTTGCCGTTTTGACGTCTTTCCGGATCTCGGTCGAACCCAAACCCAACGCCAGCCTGAACCATCGATTGACGATTTTCGTAAGCGATCCCCGAGTCCATGACAAGATATATTTCAGAGCCATTGACTCCGGGTTGCAGGCCCGGTGCCATCACCCAGCGGATGATGAAATTGTCTTGGATCGGATCGGCCATTCGCCTTGCGCCCGGTGCGAGGCTGAATAAAACTCCCCCCTTGGCGAGGTTGGATGGGGCCTCGGCGGACAAATATGATCAAAGCCTGTTTCTCAGAAAAATATTTCGCGGATACTCCCACTGCCAGCATGCGAAAGCTGCCTCCGATCGCCGAGGCTGCGCGGAAAGCAGGGTATGCGGAGTTGGTCGATCCCGGCTTCATCGAGCCAGACAAACTCCGCAGGCTGCATGACCCCGCCTATGTCGAAGCCTTCCTGGCAGGCCAGGAACCACGAGCCTCCCAACAAGGCTGGCCGTGGACGGAACGGATCCGGGATGGTGTGCTGGCCATGAATGCCGGGCAACTCCTGGCCGCGCGAAACGCCATTCAGCACGGAATTGCGGCCAATGTGGCCCAGGGATTTCATCACGCTCGCTATTCAGGAGGGGGCGGGTATTGCACGTTCAATGGGTTGGCACTCGTGGCCCAGGAGTTTCCCGAACTCAAGGTTTGCGTTTTGGACTGCGACGAGCATGGCGGCAACGGAACGGAGGACTTCACACGGCGATTGCCTAACTTGTTCAATTTAACCATCAACGGTAACAGATATGGTTGCGACAGCAGCGAACGAAGTGTGTGCGTGACCTTGGCGCCTGTTACCCATTGCTTCGAAGTTTATCTCGCCGCCTTGCACTCGGGCTTTGAGCGTATCGTCCGATGGGGTCCGGACCTTCTGATTTACCAGGCCGGCGCCGATCCCCATATCAATGATCCACTGGGTTCGCTGGGCATGACGACCGAGCAACTATTCTGGCGTGACCAGGAGGTATTCCGGTATTGCAGAGAGGTCAGGTGCGCCACCTTTTTCGTTCTCGCCGGCGGTTATCAGGAACCGATCGAAAAAACACTCGTGCCGTTGCAACTAAATACGTTCAGGGCCGGTTATGAGACCTATTTCGGGCTTACTCCCAAAGCTGATTCTTAGGAGATCAGGGCCTCTTGGAACTGGTCCTTCCCGAGGGTGGTATGGATTCGCTACCAAAATGAGAATTACTGCAAGGATGGCTTGACCATTGCCAGCCCGCGCCAAAGCTGCCATTCCTTGTTCATGAATGCGCGCCTCCTTTCTCTGGCCATCGGCCTTCTGTGCCTCGTCGCGAAAGCCGCCGAACCAGATCGGAAGGAGATGTTGGGGCCGTCGAAAGCTGAACCGCGAGCGGCAGCCAGCTTCACTGTCACATGGCGGACCAACCTCGCGAGCGCCTTGGCAGAGGCCCACGCGGATGATCGTCCCGTCTTCGTCACCTTCCGCTGCCTGCCTTGCAAGCAATGCGCGTTTTGATTGCAGGGTGTGGTTATGTCGGCGTGCCCCTGGGCGCGGAACTGGTGAAGCAGGGGCATGAAGTCTTTGGCGTGCGCCGCACCGGCGCGGCTAACAGCGAACTCCGGGCCGCTGGAATTATTCCGCTCAATGCAGACGTGACGAAGCTGCCCGAACTCCAAAGATTCCCCTGCACTTTTGACTGGGTCGTGAACACCGTCTCCTCCAGCAAAGGAGGAGTTCAAGACTATCGCGAAGTTTACCTGCAAGGCATGCGCAACCTGATGACGTCGTTGGAAGCTGCCGGTCCACAAAAATTTATCTATACCAGCAGCACCAGCGTCTATGGGCAAACGGACGGCTCATGGGTCGAGGAAAATAGCGCGACAGAGCCGGCCAGCGAAACCGCCCGGGTACTTCTGGAGGCCGAGCAGGTATTGCTGGAAGCAGCGAGACCGGGCGGTGAATCGTCCAAAGACCGAGAGCAATTCAGGTTGGGGGCGCCAGATTTCCCTGCCGTAGTTTTGCGAGTGGCAGGAATTTATGGACCGAGTCGAGGGTATTGGTTTCGGCAGTATCTTCAAGGCGAGGCGCAGATGAGAGGGCAAGGTGCGCGCATCCTGAACATGATTCACCGGGATGATTTGATCCACATCATCATTGCCGCTTTGAAGCACGGACGCCCGGGTGAAATCTACAACGCGGTGGATGATGAGCCGGTGAGCCAAATCGACTTCTTCCGCTGGCTCTCGAAAACAATGGTGCGCCCGATGCCACCCTTCGTAGCAGAGGCAGAGGGGCCAACGCGCAAGCGCGGGGTGACAAACAAGAGGGTTTCCAATCGCAAAGTGAAAGAAGCTCTCAGCTATCGCTTTAAATATCCAACTTTTCGAGAAGGCTTTGGCGCGGAGCTGAAGGTTCTGCCAGGGGTGAGATGAAATGGAGAGAGCGTTAGCAAAAATCATGGCGTTCAGTCGTTGAAATCTGGCTGCGCCCGGGCACCGGGGCATTCCTAACCAACTCGGAAGGAAATCCGCGTGATCAGCTCGCGTCCAAAGCTGTGCTGCAGCCGCGTCAAAATTTCTTTGCGGCGATAGCGCACGATCTCATCCAGCCAGGCGCTATGGTCCACCGTGACGAACAAGGTGCCTTTGTGGATGCCGGTGGGTTGAGCGTGCGCGGTGAGAGTCGGATCGATGAGGTGATTCCAAACGCGGACGATTTCGGCCTCGCCCTGGCGGCGGTCCATCCGCAAATGTGTCAGGACCTTTGGCATGAGGTCGGCCAGGGATTGCGCGGGCTTTTGTCGCGCTTTTTCGAGCGGAGCAAGATCCACGCGCCGCCACCCGGCCAGGGCGCGTTGTGCGGGGGTTAGCTTGGGCGGCCCGAGGGGCGGAATCCATTTGGGGGGGCGAGGGAGCATTAATTACACCGGCTCATCCAAAACCAGAATCCCGTGCGGGGGGAGATCGTAATTGCCGGTGAACGTCTTGCCGGTCAGAAAATCATGCATGGGTTTGAAAAAAGATATGCGCACCGGAGAGTTTTGATGGTTGAGCAGGAAGAAGATTTTGGTGTGCTCATTTTCCCGCATGCTGACCTCGACCATGTCGGGGACCTTGAGAAGAGGATGAATTCCGCAAAGCTGGCGCAGCCACACGATGAGATCATAATAAAAAAATTGATGGCTCAGCGTCCCAATGTAAATCGCTCTCCCTTCCCCGTATTCATGAAGGGTCACGGCGGGGCGGCCCGCGTAGAAATCTTTGGCAAAGGTGCCGAGCACCTGGCAGCCGTTCGCCTCAATAATATCGCACCAAAGGCGCGCCGGGTGCAGATGAGTGGCTGTGAGGGCGGCTTTGAGGCTGAGGTGGTTCTCCTCGCCGGGCGGCAGGAGATCGAACTCCAGCACCTCTAATCCAAACAGATCGGTCAAATTATGGGGAAATCCTGTGTCCGGGGCGATATGATGCTCATCCACCAGGCCCGTGTTGAAAGTGCCAACCAGGGTGCCACCGTTCTGCACATAGAGCTTTAGTAAATCGGCTTCGCCGCCAGCCAACAGTTGCAGCGATGGGGCGATGACCAGCTTGTATTTGGAAAGATCCTCGGTGGGCCGGGCGAAATCCACCGGGATATTGCGGTCGTGCAGCGCCGTGTAAAAAAGTTGAATGTGCTCTCGTTGCTTAAAATATTTATTGGGTTGTTTGTTGAATTTGAGGTTCCAATCGTTCTCATGACTCAAAAGGATGCAGGTTTCAGCCACCACTTTGGTTCCGTGCAATAAGGGCGCCAGGCGCTTCATCTCCTGGCCAATCTCTCGAATTTCCTGGTAGGTCCTATTCTTGGCCCGGCCGTCGTGGGTGAGCACGCCTCCATAGAACTTCTCGGAACCGATGCGGGGTTGCCGCCATAAGAAGTAGAGCACGCCGCCCGCCCCTCGGGAGATTAACTGATAGGTGAATAACCGCACCACGCCAGGGCGCACTGCTGAATTGACCTCCTGCCAGTTGACGTTGCCGGCCTTTTGCTCGATCACCCAAAACCCGCTATCGGTGGAGGGTGTTCTGATGTTAGTCTTTTTGAGCGATCGCATCATGTCGATCTCACCCGCCAGCTCGGCGGACTTGCTTTTAATGGTCGCGTTGCTGTCCACGGAGACAAAATCCAGCAGCTCCGCCATGTCGAAATGATCGAAATGCCGTGTGAGGGCGCGCAGATTCTGTGTGATGGGCAGCTTGGGTGTTAGCTCGCGCAAGAGATCCGCCTGCATCTTGGCGTATGCGACGATGGTATCGCTGCAAAAACGCATCCAGTCCACCACCAACGCCGGGTTATGGTCGGTGGGAGCGGCCATGGGCATCGGCACCTGCTCCCAGCCGGTCACCGTTTGGGCCCAGAAACGGTTTCCCATCCAATCGTTGAGCCGTTCGATGGTTTCATATTTGGCCTTGAGCCAGGCTTGCCAATCGCGCCGGGTTTCTTCGTTGAAAGAAGCCTCGGTATCATGGCCGCCCAACCCGTTGTCGAGTTGCCAGGCAATGAGTTGCGAATGTTGTCCGAGGGCGCCCGCCAAAGCGCGAATAATGCGCTGAGAATAATCCCAATACACATCGCTATTCATGCAATAGGCGCGCCGCGTCCCCTCGAAACGTTTCAAACCCCGCTCATCGATGGGCAGAACCTCCGGATGCTTTTTGGCCAGCCAAATGGGCGGGGCCGCGGTGGGGGTGCCGAGAACCACGTCGATGCCTGCCTTGCCGAAGAGATCCATCGCCCGGCGCATCCACTCGAAATCAAATTTACCCTCCTCCGGCTCGTAGAGTCCCCAGGCAAACTCACCCATTCGGACCACATTAATCCCCGCCTCCAGCATGAGCTCAATATCGCGTTCCCAGCGGCCCTCCGGCTGCTCGGGGGTCCCATCGTAGGGATAAACCCAGTGCTCCGGATAATAATCGACGCCAAAATACATAAGCGTGTTTGGTTCTTAGGCTTTTACGTTCAGCCCGTTGACGGCAGCTTCATAGATTTGTTTTAGCGGAACGCGCTCTTGCTCGGCCAGCTTTTTACACGATTCAAACTCTGGAGCGGTTTGGATGACCTGCCCATCCAGCCGGCCCAATTTTACAGCCACCTCGCCGAACGCCGTCTTCACCCTCACAACTTCGCGCTTGATCTTGCGGCGTTCGGCGGTGTGGCGGCGGACGCCAAAAGCGCTCGTCTCGCGCAACAGGATTTCAGTAAACCGATCGGCATCGGAAAGCGAGCAGAGCACGGTCAACAAAGCGCCAGGCCGATTTTTCTTCATTTGGATGGGAGTGTGGAAAATGTCCAAGGCTCCAGCAGCGAGGGCTTTTTCCACGAAACCGCCCAGGATTTCCGGATTGAGATCATCGAGATTTGTTTCCAACACAGCGATGCTGTCCGTTTCCCAGTCGTGGGTCGCAGCGCTGTGCGTGTCCCCAAGAATAACCCGAAGAACATTTGGGCAGGTTTTGTTTTCTCGAGCGCCAAGACCGTAGCCGATCTTGGACGGCGCAAGGTCGCGCATGGGGCCAAAGCTCTCGACAAATTCAGCCAGCAACGCTGCGCCCGTCGGCGTGACCAATTCGTGTGGTTCATCGCACTGGGCGATGGGAATGGCGCGCGCGCCCAGAATCTCCAGCGTGGCGGGAACCGGGATAGGAAAGCGGCCATGGGCACAATCGATCCAGCCGCAGCCCTCGACGACCGGCGCCGAGAGAAGCCGCGGCTTGCCAAGGATTTCCAGCGCGCAGCACGCGCCCACAATATCCACGATGGAATCAATCGCCCCCACTTCATGGAAATGCGCCTCCTCTGGCGGTTGCCCGTGAATTTTGCCTTCGGCGGCCGCGATGCGCTGAAAAACGGCCACCGACTTTTCTTTGACCCATTCGGAAAGCGGGCTGCGGAGGATCATCTGCTTTATCTCTGCAAAGGTCCGGCCGTGAGAGTGTGCGCCGGCCTCAGGATGATGATGGGCTGGGGCACGTTCATGTTCGTGATCCTTATGATGATCCTCGTTTGCGCGCGCGGGTCCGGGCTCATGCCCGTGAGGGTGGCTGTGGGTTTCATCGTGGTGCTCGTGTTCATGTGAGTGCTCGGCTTCCAGATGGACATCGAACTTTGTTCCTTGAATGCTTGAGCGGTGCTGGCGCGAGGCATGGAGATGGTAACCATCCAAACCCAACTTCTTCAGTTCATGATCGAGTTGATGAAAATCCACCCCCAAATCAACCAATGCGCCGAGAAACATGTCACCGCTAACGCCGCTGAAAATATCGAGGTAGAGGGTTTTCATTTGAGTTCTCCCGCCGCCAAAGCGTTGATTTGACTGGCGGCGTAGCCTGCGCCAAATCCGTTGTTTATGTTGACGACTGTCAACCCGCTGCCACAACTGTTCAGCATGGCCAGGAGCGCAGCCAATCCACCAAAATTCGCGCCATATCCAATACTGGTGGGCACCGCGATGACTGGTTTGTTGACCAAGCCCGCCACCACACTGGGCAGCGCGCCTTCCATCCCGGCCACGGCAATGATGACGTGGGCGCTCTGGATGGTGTCTATCCGGGCGAGCAAACGATGCAGTCCTGCCACCCCGACATCATAGATGCGGACTACCTGATTGCCCATAATCTGGGCCGTCACGGCTGCTTCTTCCGCCACGGGCAAATCGCTGGTGCCGGCGGCGAGCACTGCGATACTCCCTTTCCGACGAGGCAGAGCCTTTTTCTCCCAAGTGACGCAGCGGGCGGTTTCATGATAAACAGCCTGTTTAAGTTTTTGACGAATGGCGCGGGCGTGCTCTTTGGTGATGCGCGTGACTAACAGGCGTCCATCGCGTTCGCGAATCTTGACGGCGATTTGCGCCACTTGGCCAGGAGTTTTGCCTTCCCCAAAAATAACCTCGGGAAAATTTTTTCGCAGGGAGCGATGCAAATCCACCTTGGCAAATCCCAAATCTGCGACTGGCTCCGCCTGGAAGGCGTGCAGGACCTTTGTGCTACTGACGTCACCGGCGCGGAATCTTTCCAACAAGGCGGTGGCTTCGGTTGATGTCACGCCGGAAAGGATGTCAGCCAGGGGGGGCCATGTCGAGCGTGGAGCGTGCGCTTGTTTGCTGTCCGCGCTTCAGCGTGTTTCGGTGAACGCTCCAGGATTGCTGCGCCACCCGCCGCCACAAGTTGGGCCGCTCATTAACCCCCCACCCAATAGAGGCAGTTCCCCATTTTCTTAAGAGATCAGGGGCTCGTGGAACTCGTCCTTCCGACCCTGGCATCCTACATTGCAATAATGAACTGCTGCTCCGAGTTTCCATTTGACTGCGCCTTTACAGTCGCAAGTTTTTTAAACATAGTTGCGGCATGATGAAAATGTTTACAGCCGTCAGATGGTCTATTCTGCCGTTGGTGATTCCTGCCTGCCTGCCCCTTTGCGCACAGCCCTTCCCCAGAATTGAACTGCGGGTTGTGCTGCCCCAATTGACGATTGACAGACCCTTGTGGATGGAGGAGGCGCCAGACGGCTCAGGACGTTTTTTTATCGTGGAACAAAAGGGACGAATCGTGGTCGCGCGCAAAGGAACCGACGGCAGTGGGGCAAAGGAGTTGCTCAACATTGTGGAGCGCAAACCCTTCGTCGAGAATGAGGAAGGCCTGCTGGGATTCGCCTGCCATCCCAAATTCAAAGAGAATGGCCGCTTCTACGTCTTTTATTCCCAGCAGAATCCCAAACGCAGCATCATCAGTGAGTTTACCGTTTCTACGAGCGACCCGAATGCAGCCAACATGGCCTCGGAGCGTGTCCTGCTGGAGATTGGTCCGCGCCCCTATTGGAATCATGACGGCGGACAATTGGGTTTCGGGCCAGACGGTTACCTTTATTTCTCGTGTGGAGATGGCGGCAGCGCCAATGATCCGCACAATAGCGGCCAGAACACGGCCACCCTGCTGGGCAAAATTCTGCGCATCGACGTGGATAAGCGGACCGGCAAACTGCCCTATGGCATCCCGGATGACAATCCGTTCGTGAACGAAGGCTATGGTGTGCGGCCTGAAATCTGGGCCTATGGCTTGCGCAATGTTTGGCGGATGAGTTGGGACCGGGAAACGGGGGACCTCTGGGCGGCTGACGTTGGACAGGACAAATGGGAAGAGGTGGACCTCATTGTCAAAGGCGGAAACTATGGGTGGTGTGTGCGGGAAGGCTTGCATCCTTTCAAACCGGGTCCGACGGGCGCGAAGTATCTGGATCCTATCATCGAATTCGCGCACACGCCGGCGTTGGCGAAGGAAGGCGTCTTCCCTGACCATGCCCCCGGCACCAGCATCACTGGCGGATATGTCTATCGTGGCCAAAAGTACCCAACGCTCCGCGGAGTCTATCTCTACGCTGATTATACCCTGGGAACCATTTCAGGCTTTCGCCAGAAAGACGGCCAGTTGACTGCCCACGCAACCATACTCGAACAACCGAAGAACATCGCTAGCTTCGCTCAGGACGTGGAGGGGGAGCTTTACGTGTTGCCTTTTGACGGGAAAATCTATTCCGTGGCGGTGGTCGGTGAAAAATAATAGCGCTGAATTGACCGATCCCGCCGGTCATTTCACCAACCGTTTTGCCGCGGCCAAGGTATCGATCTGGGCTAGGGATTTATCAGCGCGAATCCGAAGAATACGAGGGAACCGCAACGCCAGCCCGCTGCGGTGGCGGAGGCTGGGCTGAATCCGGTCAAACGCGATTTCCAGAACGGTATCGGGTTCGACCTCATGATAACGCCCGTGTTTGCGGATGACTCTGGCAAGGAAATGCTCCGTCAACTGGACGATCTCGGCATCCGTCAACCCACTGTAAGCCTTGCCGATCGTTTTGAGTTCGCCAGTTGTGTCGTCCCGAACGGCAAAGGTATAATCGCTCAGAACCTTGTTCCGTTTGCCGTTTCCATATTCAGCTCCCACGACCAAGCAGTCCAAAGTGGCGAGCGCTTTCTTCAGCTTAAGCCAAGCCAGGCCGCGGTGGCCCGGTGTGTAAGCACTCGCAGGCGCTTTGATCATTAACCCCTCGTTGTGGCGGAGGCGGGCGGCGGAGAAAGCGGCTTCTATTTCCTCGACCGAATGCGCTGGCGTTATGCGCGAGAGTCTGAAACGGGCGGGAAGCGGGAGGAGGAGTTCCAAAGCTTTCCTGCACTCGGCGAGCGGGTAATTTAAACAGCTTTCGCCATTGCGCCAGAGGAAATCGAAAGCAACAAACTGAATGGGAATTTCCTCGCGCAGAAATAAATCCGCCTCTCGGCGGCCCAGTCGCTTTTGCAAATCGGCAAAGGGGAGCGCCGTTTCACCGCGCATTGCCATGAGCTCCCCGTCGAGGATGAGATCCATAGGGAGATGGCAGCCGACATCGGCGATTTCTGGAAAAGTCCCGGTGAGATCCTTGAGGTCGCGCGAATAGAGCGCTACGCGCGAGCCCACTTTGTGCAACTGACAGCGGATACCGTCGTAGTTATCCTCGATCCATCATGGAGTGTCTGCCTCCCCGGATAGACCTGCGGACTGCGAAAAAGATGCGGCGGTTTGCATTCGTTCCCAAATGGCGGTCGCAGTTGCTTCCGGCGAGGCGAGCATGAATTTAATCGGACGAAAAGCAACGATGCTGGCGGTAGCGAGCTTGTTCTGTTTTGCCAATCGAGCGGTTTCTCCAACGCTTCCCAGGAGCAGGTGAGCCTCTCGTACCTCGCCAGGCCTCGCGTCGAAGGCGCGCGCGATGGCTTCTTCTACCAAGCCGTCTTTCAAACCAATACGCAAGTCGCCAGTGAAGATTTTCACGAGAAACTTCGCCTCCATAGCCGAACACCGCTCCAACGTCTGGATGAGGACGGGCGCTTTGGCCCGCGGTCCGCGCGCGACGACGAGCGCATGGAACAATGAGTCGATGGCGGCGAGAGTCATGGGAACCTCGGCCTGACGAGCCTGGAGGATTTCAAAAGTGGTTTCTCCAAGATCGCTATGTTTCAGATAAATCCGATGGAATTCCCCTTCCGTTATTCTCCCCACCGTACAAAGGACGTCCCGCAGTAAAGCCCAGCCCAATTGCAGCACCTTATTTTCGCCAGGGATAGAAAACCAGTCCCTCTGCCGCATACCCGCGAATCCCCTATCTTACAGTTAGCACTCTTTCAGGATTAGCCCATGGTGCTTCCCTCGATTGTGACCGAGGCCACGGCAGGATAAAGTTTCAGGACGTAAGATACGTGGAACAAAGATGGAGGGCGCGGAGGAATCCGCGCCGTCCATTCTCACTCCAAATACCTAAAATGGAAATATTCTTTGCTTATGCCCGGTTGTTGAAGCGGGAACGCGAAAAGCTTCGGCCGAAAGTTCGGGGCCCCCTCCCGCCAGCCCGGCCCGCCGGCACGCCACCGAAAACAGAGCCTCGAGCTGATCTGCCAGATTGCCTTCGCCTCGCATCCGTGTGCCAAAGTTTGGATCATTGAGGTGCCCCCCACGCAAGGCTCGAATTCGGTTCAATATTTTTTCTTTCCTTTCGGGGAAGTGTTGAGTCAGCCAGCCCTCAAATAATTCTCCCAGGCCGAATGGGAGACGCAGAGGAACGTAACTGGCATAGCGGGCGCCGGCTTTCACCGCTCCCTCGATGAGCGCGGGGATCTCGTGGTCCGTTAGCGCCGGAATCACCGGCGCCAAAATCACCCCGACTGGCACGCCCGCCTGACTGAGCGCCTGGATTGCCGCCAGACGGTGCTTGGGCAGGGAAGCACGCGGCTCGAGCTTGGGCGTCAGAGTGCTATCAAGGGTCGTCAAAGAAATGAAAACTACCACGCCTCTATGCCGGGCCAATTCGCGGAGCAGATCCAGGTCCCGCGTCACCAGATGGTTTTTAGTGACAATGGCCACAGGGTTGCGGAATTCCGCCAGGACTTCCAGACAGCGCCGTGTAAGTTGCAGCTTCCGCTCCACTGGCTGATAGCAGTCGGTCACTCCGCTCATGGCAATCACCTGGGGTCTCCACTTAGCCGTAACTATTCAGTAGAGTCTTTCTCCGAAATGGGAGGAACCCCCGCAGCCTATATCTCACCCCTATCATTTTACGGCAGAATCGTGTTCACCTTTTAGTGGGCAAAGCTCGACTGCAATGCAGTAGGATTTG